>JBKHJQ010000314.1:0-3791 GCA_046538055.1 Actinomycetota bacterium | reverse complement strand
ATCTTGGGCGAGGGCTTGTCGGGAGGAGGCGGAGGAGGGGGAGGCTGGGCGCCGAGATCGGGCCCGGAAGGGGTGGCCGGCATCGACCCCGGGGGCTGGGCTCCCCCCGGTGGCGGTCCACCGGCGCGTCCCCGGACCATGTTCACCGAACCGCACACGGGACAGGAGTACCGACCCTCTCCAGGGACGTCGAATTGGTTTCGGCAGGCGCCGCATCGCACGATCACGGCTCTTCGTCTCCTTCGTCTCGGGTTTCCACCGGTTCGCCGACCGCCCCGATGGAGAAGAGGTAGTCGGCTTCCAGTCGGAGGACATCAGCCACGTCGGCACGATCGTAGGTGGCTCCGTGCACTTCGGCGATCCGGGATGTCACATAGTCGATGGAGGCATCCGATCCTCCTGCCACCGTCTCCACCGGGTTGCGCCGGTCCTCCTGGGCCAGGCCCTGCAGGTAGTACAGCTCCCACTCGATGACCCGGCGGACTCCCGTCGCCCCCATGCGACGGGCTACCTCGGGGGGCAGGCGGGCGACGATGTATCGGATGGCGTCGTCCACCACGTAGTCGGCCGAGGAGCTGTCCGGGCGCCGCTTCGCCTCCTGCCAGACCAGGGCGCCCACGATGACACAGAGGAGGGCGAACAGCACCCCTCCCAGGATCACCACGCTCCCGCCGCTCATGGCGGGGGAGGGCTGCCGCCCCACCCGGTGTCGGGTCGGGCAGCTCCCTCACGGGGGATCCGAGCGGGCGGCACGTGGTCAACTCCGGTGAGAGCCATCTTCCGACCACGGTACCGGCCCGGTGGGGACCTCCGACCCCGGAGTGTCAGCCGGGAGGGCGAACCGGGACCGGAAGGGAGCTGTCCTCGGTCGTGCCGTCCCCCAGCTGGCCCTCCTCGTTGTCCCCCCAGCAGTAGGCGGTCCCGCCTGCGGTGGCCGCGCAGGTGTGCTGGGATCCGCCGCCGATGTCGACGGCGGGCGCCAAATCGCCGGTGTTGAACACATTGCGGGCCCGAACGGGCAGGCTGCTGTCCTCGGTCGTGCCGTCACCCAGCCGCCCGGCGAAGTTGTTGCCCCAGCAGTACGCTGCTCCGCTTCCCGACAAGGCGCAGGAATGGGCCGTGCCGGTCGCCACCTGCGCCACCCCGCTCAGGTCTCCGTCGTCGGAGGGGTTCCTCACCCGCACCGGCAGCGCGCTGTCGACCGTCGTCCCGTCGCCCAGGGATCCCCGGAAGTTGTTGCCCCAGCAATAGGCGGCTCCTCCCCCGGTGGCGGCGCAGGAATGGTCCCCTCCGGCGCTGACCACCTCCACCTGGGTGAGCTCGCCGTCTCCTCCCGGGCTCCGGACCTGGACGGGGAGGGCCCGCATCTCCTCGGTGCCGTCTCCCAGCTGGGCGAAGTCATTGTTGCCCCAGCAGTAGGCCGCGCCCGACTCCAACACCCCGCAGGTGAAGCTGTGTCCGGCCGAGATCTGGGTCACCCCGGTCAGGGTTCCGGTGTCGTCGGTGTTCCGCACCCGCGCCGGCAGCTCGCGCCAGTGGAGGTCGCCGGTGGTTCCGTCACCCAGGGCGCCTTCGTGGCCCCCTCCCCAGCAGTAGGCGGCGCCGTCTTCGGTCACCGCGCAGGTGTGACCGGTCCCGGCGTCGATCTGGGAGACCTCTGTGAGGAGCCCCGAGTCTGCGGCGTTGCGGACCGGGACGGCCATGCTCCGGTCCTCCAGGGTCCCGTCCCCCAGTCGCCCGAAGAGGTTGAACCCCCAGCAGTAGGCGCGGCCGCCTGAAGTCACCGCACAGGTGTGGTGCTGGCCGGCACTGATCTGTGTCACGCCTGTCAGGAACCCCGAGTTGTCATCGGGGTCACGCACCCGCACCGGCACGTCGCTGGGCTCGGTGGTCCCGTTGCCCAGCTCCCCGTATTCGTTGCCGCCCCAGCAGTAGGCAGCTCCCTCCTCCGTCACGGCGCAGCTGTGGAAGGTGCCGGCACTGATCCCGACCACATCCCCCAGGGCGGGACCTTCGGTGGCGAAGGCCCGGAACAGGAAGGCCGCCATCTGACCCCGCGTCACCGCCTCATCCGGACAGAACCTCGTGTTCTCCGGCGGATTGCACCCCCGGGTGATACCCGCCTCCGCCAACCGGGAGATATCACCCTCGAACGTATGGCCCTCCGTGTCCTCGAACGTCGGCCCCTCCGCCGTCAAGCCCAAAGCCCGCACCAGGAACGCCGCCATCTGACCCCGCGTCACCGCCTCATCCGGACAGAACCTCGTGTTCTCCGGCGGATTGCACCCCCGGGTGATACCCGCCTCCGCCAACCGGGAGATATCACCCTCGAACGTATGGCCCTCCGTGTCCTCGAACGTCGGCCCCTCCGCCGTCAAGCCCAAAGCCCGCACCAGGAACGCCGCCATCTGACCCCGCGTCACCGCCTCATCCGGGCAGAACCGCGTGTTCTCCGGTGGATTGCACCCCCGGGTGACCCCTTCATCTGCCAGCCAGGCGATCTCGGCCGAGAACAGGTGGTCGGCCGGCACGTCCTCGAAGCGATCTGCGGCCAGTCCCGGCGTGGCGGCCAGGGCGAGCGCCCCCAGCATGAGGGCTGCATGCGTCGCTCGTCTCACAGTCTGGACCTCCGACTTGCGGGCGACGCTCGACTGTAGTGGAGGGGACCGACCCGTGAAGGTCGAGCCGGATCCGGCGCCGTCTAGAAGGCGAGCTCGTCCATCTCCATGAGCGAGCCGTCCTCCCGCAGGGCGGCGGCCTTGCGGGCGGCCACCTTGGGCGCCACGTCCGCCACGAAGTAGCGAGCGGAGGCCACCTTGCCGGCGTGGAACGGCTCGTCCGAGCGCGGCCCGGCGACCTCGGCGTGACGCAGGAGCTGCCAGGCGATGACCACCTCGGCCATCGACTCCAGGAGGGCGTTGGCATGGAGCCCGGTGAGGTAGATGCGGGGGGCGTCGCCCTCCATGTACTCCATGAGACTCTCGACCATGACCCCCAGGTGGCCCTGGACATCGTCCAGCATGACGGCGAGTGTCTCACGCTCGGAGGCGAGGGGATCGTCGTCGGCACCGCCCTTCACGAAGTCCCCGATCTCGGCCGCCACCGCCGCCAGGGTCTGGCCCTGATCGCGGGCGATCTTGCGGAAGAAGAGGTCCATGGCCTGGATCCCGGTGGTTCCCTCGTAGACGGTGTCGATCTTGGCGTCGCGGAGGTATTGCTCGATCGGATAGTCCTGGATGTAGCCGGAGCCCCCCAGCACCTGCAGTGACAGTGACAGCATCTCGTAGGCCTTCTCCGAGGAGTACCCCTTGACGAGGGGCAGGAGCAGGTCGCTGCGCCGCTGCCAGGGACCCTCCGGTTCCAGCACGGCCATCTGCTGGATCCACGCCGCATAGGTCCACAGGGCCCTGAGCCCCTCGGCGTACGCCTTCTGGCGCATCAGCATCCGCCGCACGTCCGGATGCGAGATGATCCGCACCCGGGGAGCGGTCTTGTCGGTCATCCGGGTCATGTCCGGCCCCTGCACCCGCTCCCGGGCGTACTCCAGGGCATTCAGGTAGCCCGTGGAGAGAGTGGAAGCCGACTTCGTCCCGATCACCATCCGGGCGTGCTCGATCACCCGGAACATCTGACGGATTCCGTCGTGCACCCCTCCCATCAGATAGCCCACGGCGGGACGGTCCATCCCGAACGTGAGCTCGCACGTGGTGGAGCCCTTGAGCCCCATCTTCTTCTCCAGGTTGGTGGCCACCACCCCGTTGCGCTCCCCCAGGGTTCCGTCCGGGTTGATC
>JBKHJQ010000313.1:0-3803 GCA_046538055.1 Actinomycetota bacterium | reverse complement strand
GCGCTGTACACCCAGCGACTGGTTCCCTCCGACGAGCTGGTCGTTCTGGGTGCGGAGGACGCCTATGAGGCCAGATGCCGTCGGTGCTACTCCCCGGAGGAGGGGTTTCAGGAGGAACTGGTCATCGGCTCCTGACGTCGAGTCCGGGTATGCCACGTTCCGTGCTAGCATTCTCACATCACCGCACTGGCTGCGGTTCGTCTTCGGAGTTGACGGTGACGCCCCTGCGAATGCTCTCCCGCCGGCTTCCATCCCTTCGGATCGGGACTCGGCCCATATCGAACAGCTCCCGGCATGAGGCCGGAGCTGACTCGGCGGCGTCCCACCGACTCCCCTTCCTGACCGACGGTCCTGCCAGGTCTGCCGCCGGTCGTCCGCTGACCCTTAGGAGTGAGATTCCATGGCACTATTCCGCCGTCGCAATGCAACGGTGCTCAAGAAGTCGACCGCGCAGGGGGAGGTCGTCGAGGAGCGGAAGACCTTCCGTATCGGCGGCCAGACCGTGGAGCTGCGCCGGGTAGAGGAGCCGGAACCGGCCAAGAAGGCCGGGCAGGGCAAGAAGCAGGCCAAGAAGCCCGACAGGCGCAAGAAGGAGCGTCAGGACTCCGGGGGGAAGAACGGCTCCTCCCGCAACAGGCGCCCCCTGGAGGAAGAGATCATCATCCCCACAGACGTGGGGAGGCGACAGATGCTGGTGCGGGCGGCCGGCTCGCAGACCCAGATCGTCATCCTGGAGGGGCCGGTCCTCGTCGAGCACTACGTGGCCCGTCCCGACCGATCTTCCATGGTGGGCAACATCTACCTGGCCAAGGTTCGCAACGTCCTTCCCGGAATGGAGGCGTCCTTCCTCGACTTCGGCGCCGCCAAGAACGGCGTTCTGTACGCCTCGGACGTCGCCTACGACCGCAAGGTCCACCGCAACGGCCCTCCCCGGATCGAAGAGAGCCTGGCGGAGGGCGACGAGGTGCTGGTCCAGGTTGTGAAGGACCCGATGGGGGCGAAGGGTGCCCGCCTGACGGGCACCCCGTCGCTGCCCGGTCGCTACCTCGTGCTCGTCCCGGATTCCGACACCAACGGGATCAGCCGGCGCCTGCCCGAAGAGGAGAGGACCAGGCTCCGGAACGTGATCGAGCAGGTGAAGCCGGACGGATTCGGGGTGATCGTGCGGACCGCCGCTCTCCACGCCAGCTCCGAGGAGATCGCCGCCGACATCTCCCGCCTGGTCAAGGCATGGGAGGAGATCAGCGCCAAGGCCGCCTCCGGGGGAGCGCCCCGCACCATCTACGAGGAGCCGGACCTTCTCATCCGGGTGATACGCGAGCACTTCACTCCCGACTTCCGCCGGATGCTGGTGGAGGACAAGGCCGCCTACGAGAGCGTGGTCGAATACCTGCGGGCCACCGCTCCCGACCTCGTCTCCAAGGTGAGCCTGTACGAGGACGAGATGCCGCTCTTCGAGCGCTATCACGTGGACGATCAGCTCAGGAAGGCGCTGGAGCGACGGGTCTACCTTCCCTCCGGCGGTCACCTGGTGATCGACCGCACCGAGGCACTCACCGTCATCGACGTGAACACGGGCAAGTTCGTGGGCACTTCCAGCCTGGAGGAGACCGTCCTCCAGAACAACCTGGAGGCCGCCGAGGAGATCGGCCGCCAGCTCCGCCTGCGGGACATCGGCGGGATCATCGTCATCGACTTCATCGACATGGACAAGGAGAAGAACCAGCAGCTCGTGCTGCGGCGGCTGCGGGAGACCCTCGCCAAGGACAAGACCCGGACTCAGGTCTTCGAGGTGTCGCAACTGGGTTTGGTGGAGATGACCCGCAAGAACGTGTCGGCCGGCCTTCTGGAGCACTTCTCGGAGGCATGTCCCCACTGCGAGGGCCGGGGAGTCCTCTTGAACGAGGAGGCCGTCAAGAACGGTCTCCCAGTGGTGGGCGCCGCCATCGACACCGACTGAGATGGTGTTGAGTTGTGAGTCATGATTAATGGGTAGCTGCTTCCGTTCCGGGCGCCTCGTCTTGTTGCAGGAGGAAGCAGGCTGGCTCGACCGGGACGTGGACCTTGACGCCGATAGCGCTACCCGGCACTCAGAACCCACCACCCAATACCGGTTTCCAGCTCCAACGCCGGGATAGTAGAATCATATGCTGAAAACCCCCCACGAGGTCTATTCCCATGTATGCCATCATTCGCGCGGGTGGCAAGCAGGCCAAGGTGCGTTCTGGTGACGTCATCGAGGTCGAGCGAGTCAAGAACGCCGCCGACACGATCGAATTTCGCCCCCTTCTCGTCGTGGACGACGAAGGAGCCACGCACAGCGACGCCTCCACCCTGGAAGGCGCCAAGGTGCTGGCCAAAGTCCTGGGCGAGGTGAAGGGCGACAAGGTCGACATCTTCAAGTACAAGAACAAGACCGGTTACCGTCGCCGCATGGGCCACCGCCAGACCTACACCCAGCTGGAGATCACCGATATCTCGCTGAAGTCCGCCACGAAGGCCCAGAGCAAGAAGAGCCAGTCCAAGAAGCCCCAGAGCTCGGGGACCGGAAAGGATGAGGCGCCCGCGCCAGCGGACGCCTCCGACGAGGAGTGATCCCATGTCCAAGACCAAAGCAGGCGGTTCCAGCAAGAACGGGCGCGACTCGGCTGCCAAGCGGCTGGGTCCCAAGGTCTTCGATGGCCAGGCCGTGAACGCCGGTGCCGTCATCGTCCGCCAGCGCGGCACGCGCATCCATCCCGGTGCCAACGTGGGTCGTGGGGGGGACGACACCCTGTTTGCCCTGGCCTCAGGGACCGTTCGCTTCGGCAAGCGCAACCAGCGCCGCCTGGTCGACGTCGAAGTCGACTGACGGGGTCCCGCCCCGGCGGCGCCCATGTTCGTAGACCGGGTCCGCGTGCATCTTCGCGGGGGTAATGGAGGCGCGGGTGTGTCCTCTTTCGTTCGCCGCCGGGGCCTACCCAGGGGTCGGCCCAATGGGGGCAACGGTGGGCCGGGAGGCTCGGTCATAGCCCGGGTCGACGAGGGCATGTCGACCTTGCTCACCTATCAGCGCAATCCCCACCGCCGGGCAGGCGACGGAACCCACGGCCAGGGGGATCTGCAGCACGGGAAGGCAGGCGAAGACCTCATCCTCCCCGTTCCCCCGGGCACGATGATCTACGACGAGGAGGGGACCCTGGTGGCGGACCTGGTGGAGGGGGGCCAGTCGGTGGTACTGGTAGAGGGAGGCAGAGGAGGCCGGGGCAACGCCGCCTTCGTGTCGCCCTCCCACCGTGCTCCCTCGGTGGCGGAGCAGGGCGAGTACGGTCGGGAGAAGACGTTCACGTTCGAGCTCAAGCTGCTGGCCGACGTGGCCCTCGTGGGATTCCCCAATGCCGGCAAGTCCACCCTCATCTCCGTGATGTCGGCTGCCCGGCCCAAGATCGCCGACTATCCGTTCACCACGCTGGAGCCCAACCTGGGGGTGGTCGACGCCGACGGGAGAGAATTCGTGCTGGCCGATATCCCCGGGCTCATCGAGGGTGCGGCAGAAGGCAGGGGCCTGGGTCACGAGTTCCTCCGCCACGCCGAGCGGGCACGCGCCCTGGCCCTGCTCGTCGATCCTTCCCCCTATCAGCCAGAGCCGCCCCGGCGACAGGTGGAGGTGCTGGCGGCGGAGCTGGAGCGCTACTCCCCGGACCTGGCCTCCCGTCCCCGGATGGTGGTCATCGGGAAGGGAGATCTCCCCGAGGCGGAGGAGGCGCTCCGCCAGCTTCCCGATGCGATGGTGGTCTCTTCGGTGACCCGGCAAGGAGTCGACG
>JBKHJQ010000312.1:0-3811 GCA_046538055.1 Actinomycetota bacterium | reverse complement strand
GATCGAACCCACCTGGCCGGTGATCCCGGAGGCGGTGCGGGCGGCCGTGCCTTCTGTATCGCAGTACCCCACCACCCGCGGGCTGGCCTCTCTCCGGGAGGCCGTAGCCGGCTACGTGAAGCGCCGGTTCGGCGTGGAGGTGGATCCCGACACTCAGGTCATCCCCACCTCCGGTGCCAAGGAGGCGATCTTCTCCGCCCACCTGGCCTTCGTCTCCCGCGACCGGGGAGACGCCGTCGGCTATCCCGACCCCGGCTATCCGGTCTACGCCCGGGGTGCCGCCCTGGCGGGTGCCGACCCCGTCCCGGTGGAGGCGGATCGTTCCTTCATGACCACCGCCGAGTCGGTTCCACGCCACCTGTGGGCCCGCCTGACGATGCTCTGGATCTGCACGCCCTCCAATCCGACGGGAGCCGTTCTCTCCACCGGCATCCTCCAGGGGCTGGTGGATCGATGCCGGGAGCACGAGGTGCTGTTGTGTAGCGACGAGTGCTACCTGGACCTCTACGGGGAGGACGACCATCCCGCCCCCTCGGTGCTGCAGTTGGCGGGCAGGGGAACGAAAGGCGTGCTCAGCTTCCTGTCGCTGTCCAAGCGCTCGGGTATGACCGGCTACCGGTCCGGGGCGGTGGTAGGGGATCCCGCCGCCATCGAGCGGATCTTCTCCTTGCGCACCTCCACGGGAACCGCCTCCCCCGAGTTCGTCCAGCAGGGGGCGGTAGCGGCCTGGAGCGATGACGCTCACGTGGAGGAGCGCCGCCGGGTCTTCTCCGCCAAGCGCGCCCTTCTCCGGGAGGGACTGGAGAAGATGGGCCTGTCGGTGGTCGCCTCCCGGGCGGGCCTCTACCTGTGGGTGGAGGTGCGCGACGATCTGGAGGCCACGGATGCGCTGGCCGAGGTGGGAGTGGTGGTGAGCCCGGGCAGCATCTTCGGCTCCCGGGGGTCGGGCCATCTCCGGCTCGCTCTGGTGCCCGACCTGGAGACCTGCCGGCAGGCCCTGGAGCGGATGCGCCGCGTCCTCTGACACCTCCGGTCAGTTGGCGTGCAAAGCCTCGTTCAAGCCGCCCCAGGTGTGCCCGCTGGACGCCAGAACCTCCACCGCCCCCGATAGGGAGTTGCGGCGGAACAGGAGACCACTCTGTCCCGACAGTTCCCGGGCCTTGGCGGTGTTCCCGTCGGGGAGGGTGACCACCGTCCCCGCTGTCAGGTAGAGGCCCGCCTCCAGGGTGCAATCGTCGCCCAGCGATATCCCCAGGCCGGAGTTGGCTCCCAGGAGGCATCCCCGGCCCACCGAGATGACCTCGCTTCCCCCTCCCGACAGGGTTCCCATGATGGAGGCACCCCCTCCCACGTCGCTTCCGTCCCCTACCAGGACCCCGGCCGAGATCCGTCCCTCCACCATCGACTTGCCCAGCGTCCCGGCGTTGAAGTTGACGAAGCCCTCGTGCATCACGGTGGTGCCCTCCGCCAGGTGGGCCCCCAGCCGGACCCGGTCGGCATCCGCCACCCTCACCCCGGAGGGAATGACGTAGTCGGTCATGCGGGGGAACTTGTCCACGGACGTCACCCGCACCGGCCGGCCCATCGCCTCCAGGCGGTGGCGGGTGGTCTCGAAGTCCTCCGGGGAGCATGGTCCCTGGGTGGTCCATACCACGTTGTTGAGCACGGAGAACATCCCCTCCACGCTGATCTCATGGGGACGGACCAGCCGGTGCGAGAGGAGATGGAGCCGCAGGTAGGCGTCGTGGGCGTCGGCGGGGGGTTGCGACAGGTCGGCTATGGAGGTGAGCACTGCCACCACCTCCACGTTCCTTCCTTCGTCACGGCCCACCCGGTCCCAGAGGTGGGGGAGGGGGGCGTCCACCGAATCCGGATCCAGGCGCACGGTCTGTCCCGCCTCCGCTCCGGCGGCCTCTGCCGCCGCCAGATCGAGCGAGGGCCGGGGGAAGGCGGTGTCGAGGATCTTCCCGTCCGCCGCGATCGTGGCCACTCCCATTCCGGAGGCGCTGCGCTCTTCCATAAGGATCCGAGGCTAGTTGAACGTCCCGGTAGGCTGGTCCCGCTATGGCTTCCACACTCCCCGAGACCCTGGCCTGGCTGGTCGACATCCCCTCGGAGACCGGACAGGAAGAGGCCATCTGCCAGGCGGTGGGTGCCCGCCTGGCCGACCTCCCCCAGCGACGGGTACGGGAATCACTGGTGGTGGGGGACCCGGAGGGGCGGCCCCTGGTGGTGCTGGCCGGGCACCTCGACACCGTCCCCCGCCAGGGACAGGGTCCCGCCCGGACCGAGGGGGACCGGCTCTGGGGCCTGGGCGCCTCCGACATGAAGGCGGGCCTGGCGGTGATGATCCACCTGCTGGAGTCCCGGGGGGTCCGCTCCGGACCCTACGACGTGGTGGGGGTCTTCTACGCCGCCGAGGAGGGACCCCACGCCGACAATCAGCTCCGGGCGGTCCTGGAGGACGTGGAGTGGCTGGGCGATGCCGACTGTGCCATCGTGCTGGAGCCCTCCGACGGCCAGATCCAGCACGGATGCAACGGGGTGGTGAACGCCACCGTGGGCTTCGCCGGCAAAGCCTCCCACTCCGCCCGTCCCTGGTGGGGAGAGAACGCCATCACCAAGGCGGGGGAATGGCTGTCCCGCATGCACCACCTGGAGCCTCGCCCCTACGTCTTCGACGGCCTGGAGTACCGGAGGACCGTGGTCGTGACGCGGGCGGCCGGGGGATTGGCCAACAACATCGTCCCCGCCGATTTCACCTGCAACGTGAACATGCGGTTCACCCCCGACATGACCACCGACGAGGGGATCGCCGAGCTGGAGGAGCTGTGCGCCGGCGCCGACTCGTTCCAGGTCCTCGACACCGCCCCTGCCGCCCCGGTGGCGGCCGACCACCCCATTCTCAGCCGTCTGGAGCAGGTGAGCGGGGCGGAGCGGGCCGCCAAGCAGGGCTGGACCGACGTGGCCCGGTTCTCCGAGATCGGCATCCCCGCCGTCAACTACGGCCCGGGCGAGTCGTCCCAGGCCCACCAGGCGGACGAGTCGGTCAGCCTGGCGGCCACCGAGGAGGCCTACCGGGCGCTGTATCGCCTCCTCTCCGGCGAGTAGCCCTACGTCAACCTGGCCCCCCGGCGAGATTGACGTGTATCTGTCTGTCGCTGCGACAAGCCCGTGCACGGAGGTTCCACCAGATGGGATTGGCGTGCAGGAGCCTCTCATCACGATGGGTAGCTGCACGCCAA
The DNA here is from genome assembly GCA_046538055.1 of Actinomycetota bacterium. Taxonomy (GTDB): domain Bacteria; phylum Actinomycetota; class Acidimicrobiia; order Spongiisociales; family ZC4RG35; genus ZC4RG17. Next base: position 566 of record JBKHJQ010000312.1, on the reverse strand, counting down.
ATCCAGGGAGAACCTAGCTCTCTCAGGAGGGCGTGATGTCCAGGCGGTAGGTGCCGCCTTCCCGCACCAGCCAGTGGGGCCAGATCACCATCCCCCGGCCTGCCAGGGGGCGGACGAAGAGCTCACAGGGCCGGGGCGAGGACACCAGGACGGTGTGGTCGCCGTCGGTGATCCGGAAGCGGTGGCCGTTCACGGCCAGGGCATCGTCCACGTCCTGCCACGCACCCCCGTCGGCCCTCACACGGGATCGGCCCAGGGCCAGCGGTATCTCGGGTCCGGCTCGTACGGGGTCTCCGGGAGCGAGGGTCAGCTCCACGGTGACCGTCCGGCCCGACACCTCCACGCGACAGGTGCCCGCCGACGGGACGGTGAGCGTGAGGGAGGCGTGCGACTTGCCCTGGGTGCTGGCCTCCACTGCCATCCGGGGAAGGGCGGGTTCGTGGCCATCGATGGTGAGCCGCCGCATGAGATGGATCGGCCAGGGAGGGGAAACCGCCGTGACCGTCCAGGGGGAGCTGCGGTCTTGCCACAGCCGGACCGAGCCGTCCGGCGGGTCCACGACGAGG
>JBKHJQ010000311.1:0-3812 GCA_046538055.1 Actinomycetota bacterium | reverse complement strand
GGGTGTGGTGGTGGCGGCACAGGAGCACGAGTCTCGCCAGGTCGGTGGGACCGTCGTGGTGCGCCCAGAACTCGAGGTGGTGGGCGTCGCACCATCGCCAGGGACGACGGCACCCCCGGAACTGGCAGTGCCGGTCCCGCACTCGCAAGGCCCGCCACTGGGCCGGGGTCACCGTCCTCCGGCTGCGCCCCAGGTCGAGGATCTCGCCCTCCGGTCCGGTGAGGAGGCGGCATACCCGGGCGTCACAGGCCAGCCGGCAGGCATCCACCGGGCGGATGGAGGTGCCATCCAACAGCTCCGAGACGCCTCCTATCTCCGTGCGGTGCCCGGTGAGGGTCTCCCAGTCGATCACGACAGTCAGATGGGGCCGATTCCCATGATCTGTCGGAACCTCCTCCGAATCGAGGAAGCGCCGGGCCATCTCTCCCAGGGCCTCCCCCCGGCGCTCCGGCGCCGGCGGAGACTCCCCGGCCGGGCTGTGGCGGACGATCTCGGATACGAGACTGTCCAGCGCCGAGTCCAGCAGCGATCCCACCTCCGGCGACAGGTCACCGTCGAGTCGCCACCGGCCTCGCCACGTCCGTGACAACCACACCCGGGAAGGCTCCTCCCCCTCCCCCGCCGGATCCCCTTCCCATTCATCATGCAGGTGAACCCAGTGATCCGCCACCCGCCGGGACTCCGCCAGCGTCAAACCCGACACAGCTTCCACCAACGCCGCCTCATCCCCAGAGAACGCCTCCGGGTGGCGGCTACGGGCATACGCCAAGACCTCCAGCTGACCCACAGAGATCCGGCCCGCATACGCCGACTTCACCGCATAGCCCATCTCCCCCAGCGACCGCGCCAGGAACACCTCCCGCTTCGCCTCCCCCGCCCCCATCCCGCACCCATGCATCAGAAACGCCGAGGTCGACACATACCCCTCCCGGACATAGTCCCCCCGCCGGTCCAGCTCCGCCACCGCCGACAACCGACCCAGTCGCACCCCCGCCAACAACTCCGACCGCTCCACCACCACATCCATCCACGACGCCGACCGGTGACCGGAGGAAGCCGGGTCCTCGAATACCTCCTCCTCCTCCTCCTCGAACGGTGCCTGCAACGGTGCTTCGAACGGTGTCTCGAACGCCTGTTCGATCATGTCAACAACCTACAAGGCCCCTATGACAGATTCCAGGGGGTCGTCAGGAGGATCCCGGCCGCGCCAGCTCCCCGTCGTCCGGCACGGTCGCGTCCGGAGGGCGGCGACGGCGGTCATCCCGTTCCTCCCACCCCGCCTCCTCATCCGAAGCCGGGGGCCGTGTGTCTTGCGGGGGTGGCGTCTCCTCGGTCGCTTCCCCGCTTTCCGTCTCTGATTGGGGATCGGCCTCTTCCCCCTCCTCTCCGCCCTCCCGGGGCCAGACACACTCCTCCCCCTCTTCGACTACGTAGCTGGGATGGGAACCGGCGAACGCCTCGAGGGCCTCGGAGCTGGCCACACTCACATGGATCGGGTTCTCGCCCTCCTTCACCCGCAGGTTTCCGGGAGGGCCGACGACCCTGCATACCCAGACCCTCTCTCCCGGCTCCTCACGGTCACCGTCCCCGAAATGGTCGGCGGCGGTGATGCGGTACTCGAATTCTCCTCGGTCCGAGAGAGGGGCGAAGGCGGCGCGGATCATCAGGGCCGCCAGAGCCAGGCACATGACCATGACCGCCAGCCGCCTCATGCCGCCGCCCTCTGCCCCAGGTGCCTGCCACGCGCTGCTTCCTCGAACGCCTCCTTGCCGTAGCGGATGAAGCGGTACCAGACCCGGGTCTCGGCGGCCATGATCGCCAGCGATGGGACGACCAGGAAGATCACGATTCCGGCCTTGCTGCTCATGGCATCGACCACGAAGCCCACCCTGGGAACCTGGAACACCACCCGGCCCGACAGGTCGAGGGTGCTCAACGTCCAGGGATCGACGCCGTTGTTGGCGTCGCCCCTCGTGACCATCTCCCCATCGGCCGTGAACCCGACCACACGGTGGACCACGTCCCGGTCGCCCTCGAGGGGATCACGGAACAGCACCACCTCTCCCACCTCCGGTGGCCCATCAGGCGGGGCCGCGAGAACGACATCGCCCGGGTGGATGGCGGGCCGCATGCTCCCGGTGACCACAGTCCGCCATTCGTAATCCGTCGCCCTGGGAAGGCCGATGACCACCAGGGCCGCCAGCACGAGCGCGACCTGCCCGACGGGCGCCGCAAGACGCAGCACCCGCCGGGCGGTCGAATCGACCCGCAGATGACGACCCCGACTGATCACCGGACGGAGATTCCCTACGGAACGGCTATCAGGTCAATTCATCCCGTGTAGCCAACAATCTCCACATCGAGGGCAAGCTCACCCGGATTGCTGCCGTCCTCTTCCAGTGCATTCTGATCGTTGCCGTTGTCTAGGAACACTGCTGTGGCTTTGATCCGAATGGAATCGCCCTCCGCGAGGCTGGAGACTTCACATCCTCGATCGTCGATGAAGCCAGGAGCATCGGGAAACGCGGGGCCGCAGTGGACCGTCACGTCGTCCTGATCACCGGCTGGATACGTTCCGTAGGTGAATTCGACGTGGTTGCGAAGGTTTCCGTCGATACCCTGGTGGTGGATGTAGAGATCCAAGTCGCCATCACCCACATTCTCAACCACTATGCAGTCCTCGGTCTCGTCTCCGGGAACAATGCCACTCCAAGTCAGAGCATACGGATCCTCATCGACCTCGATTGCTGGACCGGTGCAGTCCTGAAAGAGGGTGAAGACAATATCCGCCGATCCTGCACTGATGGAAACCTCGCCAGTTCCCTGATCCGAGAACCACGCCATTGCTCCGGCAGCGAGCGAGAAAGCCGCCAGTCCCATCAGGACCAGCGAGATCGTCAGGCGTTTGTACATGTGCACCTCCCAGTGCCCCTGGCAGCTACGGGCTGCCGGCCGTCCGGTCTGAGGGGAATGCATCTCCCCGTCTGATCTGCCCCTCCGTAGACCGGCCCTTCGCGGAGGGCGCAGACGGTCCAGCGATCCTCTGTGGCCACTTCGCCGATAGGCCTCCCTTCCCTCGACGCCACATATCCCTACCCTATCGAGAGGATGCCTGTCGATGCCCTGGATATTGGGGGTGAAATCTGCGATTATTCCGCAGAACCTCACCGAGCGTGGCGCCGACTTCGCTCCGCGGCATACTCGTGGCCGTGCCGCTGATTCGCGTCGACGATCCTCGCGATCCCCGTATCGTCGCCTACACCGGGCTCACCGATGAGCAACTCCGCCGCCGCCGGGAGGGGCCGGGGGGCGACCTGGCGGGGATCTTCATGTGCGAGGGCCGGAAGGTGACCGAACGGGCCATGGCGGCCGGGCTGGCGCCGGTGTCGGTCTTCACCGCCTCGGACATGACCTCCCGCCTTCCCGCGCTACCCGGGGACGTACCGGTGTATGTGGGGTCGCCCGAGGTGGTGGAATCCGTTACCGGGTTCAAGTTCCATCGGGGATTCGTTGCTGCGTTTCGTCGGCCTCCCGGCCGCAGCGGCGACGAGGCGCAAGACCGTCAGGCCCAGCGCCGGGCCGAGCGCGAGTTCAACCTGTCGATGCAGACCGATCTGCGCGACGACAACCGGGTCACCGCCGGCACGTTCTGGGGCGAGACGCCGCCGGCGACGACGGCGACGTCGGTCGAGGAAAACTTCGCCAGGGACCTGGGCTGGCAACTCGGTGATCGCATCGTCTTCGACATCGCCGGTCAGCGCTTCGAAGCGCCGATCACCAGCTTCCGCAGTATCGAGTGGGAGAGTTTCCGG
>JBKHJQ010000310.1:0-3822 GCA_046538055.1 Actinomycetota bacterium | reverse complement strand
GGACCAGGGGGCCCGGGTGGTGATGAGCGGGGTGGGGGACCTGGGTGCAATTCCCCGGCTGGCCCCGCCCCTCCGGCAGATGGCGACCCGCCGGGGGCGCAGGGGCGATCAGGTCCACGCCCGGGTGGCGGAGCGCCACGGAGCGGTCAAGGCCGACCAGTGGCGGTGGGCCGCCGGAGAGTTCCGCACCCGTCCCGACGTCTGGTCGCCCGACCGTTTCCATCCCAATGCGGCCGGACACGGAATCTGGGCGAGAACGTGCTGGGAGGCGCTCGAGCCTCTCTGCGGGGAACTGGCCCGCGGCTGAGGGATCCGGCCGGCACCGCTACGATCCGGGCGATGGGCATCATCCCGTCCCTGCTGCGCACCGTCCTCGTGGCGCTGGTGGGCGTGGCGGCCACCGTGGTGGCGGCGGTGGCGGCGATCCTGGGAGCCCGGAGCGGGCCCGCCAGTCCCCTCCTGCAGCGGATAACCCGCGTCTGGAGCGGGACATGGCTGGCGGCCGCCGGGGTGGACCTGGAGGTGACTGGAACCGAGAACATCGACGGCCGGTCGTCCTACGTGGTGGTCGCCAACCATTCCTCCACCCTCGACATCATGGCCTGCTTTCGGGCGATACCCCTTCCCATCCGGTTCTTGGCCAAGAAGGAGCTGTTTCGGATCCCGCTCCTCTCCACCGCCATGCGTGCCATCGGGATCATCGAGGTCGACCGCCAGGCGCGGGTGGCGATCCATGAGCAGATCAACCGCCGGGCCCAGGAGCTGGTGGAGTCGGGCTGCTCGCTGATCATCTTCCCCGAGGGGACCCGGTCCCGCGATGGCACATTGGGACCTTTCAAGAAGGGGGCATTCACCATTGCCCTCCGCTCGAGCCTGCCGATCCTCCCCGTCGCCATCGAGGGAACCCACCGGGCATGGCCTCCCGGTGCCCGCCTGGTCCGGGGCGGCCGGGTCAGGTTGGCCATCGAGCCGCCCATCGAGTCGGCCGGGATGGGCATCAAGGACGGCGGTGAGCTGCGTGACCGAGCCCGGGACGCCATCGCCAAGCGTCTGGAGCATCTCGCTCAGTCGTAGACGCCTGCCAGGTAGGCCCGTCCATCTCGCACCAGGCACAGGACCGCCCCTACCGAGGTGACGATCTGGTACCTGTCTGCCGGGGACTCACCCTCCCACCAGCGGCCCGTCATCCTCCAGGGCCCGCTCCACGACAGCACCGGCTCCCATCTGGCACCCAGCCGGATCCTCACCGGCATCCCTCCGTCCCACTCCACCTCGACCATGGGGGGTCGGGACGACACCAGCGCGGGACTGGGGGAAGGAACCCGGCCCGGCCAGGGGGCCTCCACACCTCCCTCGGGGGGGCGCTCCCCCCACGGATACCACCTCACCTGCTCGTGGGGCATCCTGCCTCCCGCCCTAGCCGCTTGCAGTACCTCGTCCGGACCCACCAGGGCCTGGGCGCGGGAAAGGGCCCGCTCGGTGCCGTGGCGATCCATCTCCATCTGCTGCCAGCCCACTTCCCCGCCCCGATCCACGTGCTCCAGCAACGCCAGCTGGCGGCCCTCATCGGACAGATCTGAGGGATCGAGCCGGACCCGCACCACTCCCCCCGGTATCCCTCCCGGGACGTCCATCCAGGCCCGTACTTGCCACCAGACTCTCTCCGCCAGGGCCCCTTCGGTGAAGGGGTCTGCGGATCGCCACGTTCTCTGGCGGATGGTCCCATCCCCCGACTCCATCTCCACCACCACCCGGTAGGGTGAGATCCCCTCCCGATTCAGGGTTTCCAGGAGGCGCACGGCCAGGCTCCGGCTCACGAACGCCACCTGGTCGGCCATCTCCAGAGGGTCCTCGTGATGACGGGATTCGACGACGTGATCGGCGGGAATGGTGCGGGGGCGGGGCACCCGATCCTCGCCGCTGGCCAGGCGGTGCGCACGGAGGCCCATGGGACCGAAGCGGGAGGCGACTGCCTCCCGGGGGAGGCGTGCCAGATCGCCCAGGGTGGTGACTCCCAGCCAGCGGAACGTATCCACCAGCTCTCCCGCCCCCACCGACCCTATGCCCAGGTCCGCCAGGAAGGAGATGGTGTCCTCCACCACGAGAGGCTCCCCTTCTTCGGCCTGCTCGGCCGCACAACGAGCCGCGAAAGGCCCGTCCGCCAGTCCCAGCTTCGCTCCGGGGGGGACCGACCCCGCTACCTTCCCTGCCAGCTGCCTCTCGCCGCCGTAGTAGCGGACGGCCCCTTCCACCGGGACATGTGCCAGGCCGGGCTCCACCACCTCCACCAGGGGCACGATCTGCTCGATGACCTGTACCACCTCCTCGAAGAGCCGGGCCTCGTGGCTGCGGTCATCCTGTCGCTGCTCGCTCCCCTTGGGCGCCCACTCCGGATACCACACGCATAACGTCCGTGCCATCATCCACCATCTCGATACGACGGGTGATCCCTGCCACCCCTTTCCCCGATGCCTCGACCGCCAGAAGCCGTCTTCGCAGTTGCCCGTGGCCCCGATCCACGCCCTCCCATCGCACTCCGGTCGCTCGCAGCGTGAGATGGGCCACTCCCGGAGGCAGTTCCTCTTCGGTGACACGTAGAACCACCCCCGAGCGGCGAGCCCGGGCCAGAGCGGCCAGACGATGCAGATGCCGGGATGAGACCCCGGCTGGAACCTCGGCATACACCGCCCGTACCCCTTCCACCAGGGCGGCTGCCACCTGCGCCCACTTTCCGGCCTCAGGACAGCGAATGACCACGAACCGGGAGGCATCGATCCCCATCTCCCAGGCAGCCAGGGGCGAGAGCCACCCCTTGACGTCCAGGGCCACCACCATGGAGCGTCGGGAGGGCTCGACCAGCAGGCCCAGCCCCAGACGGGTCATCCCCATGCCGGGGAAGCCGGCTACCTCGGTGATGCGCCCCGGCTGTAGCTGGAGATCCCGATCCCCACTCCAACTGGGCGACAGCAGCGCAGTCCCTGACTCCATGAGGCGCGCCAGCTTATCGAACGTGTGTTCGGTTGGCCAGTCGGGCCGGAACCGACCGGCCGGCTACTCCAGCTCGTCGATGTGGCGGGGCCAGTCGTCCTTCAGAAGCCGGGACAGCGACCGATCCGCCAACAGCTTGCCTCCGGTCTGGCAGGTGGCGCAGTAGTTGGTCTCGTTCTCGGAGTAGACGATCCGTTGTATGGGTGAGCCGCACCGCGGACAGGGCTCCCCGAACTTGCCGTGCACCGCCATGTCCGGCCGGAAGGCGGTCACCTTCTCCGGCCACCCCTCCCCCACCTCCGACCGCAATCGCTCCGTCCACTCGTTCAAGCTCCTCTGGATGGCGGCGTGGAGGCTTCCCATCTGCTCGTCGGTCATGGAGCCTGTCCGCAAGGTCGGGGCCATCTGCGCCTCCCATAGGATCTCATCCGAGTAGGCGTTGCCGATTCCCGACAGCAGGCGGGGGTCGGTGAGCGCCCGCTTGATGGTTCGGTTCTCCCGCCGCAGGACCGCAGCCATCTCCTCCACCGTCATCTCCAGGGGCTCCACTCCTCCCCGATCCTCCTCCGCCAGGGCCTCCTCCCCCCGCATCACCCACAGGCCCGCCCTCTTCTTGGTGCCCTGCTCGGTGAGGATGAGCGTCCCGGAGGTGAAATCCAGCGCCGCCAGACCCACCTTGCGGGGCAGGGTCGCTCCCGGCCGCCCCCACCGCAGCCGTCCCGCCACCATCAGGTGGACGACCATGAACAGCTCGTCGGGGAACTGCAGGACGATCCGCTTGCCCAGCCGTCGCAACCCCTCCACGGACTGGCCCACGGCCGCGTCATAGGGAGG
>JBKHJQ010000309.1:0-3824 GCA_046538055.1 Actinomycetota bacterium | reverse complement strand
GGTGGAGGCACTCCCGGCCCCGGCGGGAGAGGGGTGGGAGGGATTCGATCTGGCGCGGTCCGTGCTGTACGAGCTCCACATCGGCACGTTCACTCCCGGCGGGACGTTCGCCTCCGCCATCGAGCGACTGGACTACCTGGGGGAGCTGGGCGTGGACGCGGTGGAGGTGATGCCCATCAACCAGTTCTCCGGTCGTCACGGCTGGGGCTACGACGGCGTCGGCCTGTTCGCACCCCACCACGCCTACGGAGGGCCGGACGGCTTCCGGGAGTTCGTGGCGGCCTGCCACCGCCGGGGCCTGGGAGTCGTCCTGGACGTCGTCTACAACCACCTGGGACCGGTGGGGAACTACCTGGGCCACTTCGGCCCCTACTTCACCGACATGTATCAGACCCCCTGGGGCGATGCCGTCAACCTGGACGGCCCCGGCAGCGACGAGGTCCGGCGCTTCTTCATCGACAACGCCCTCATGTGGCTGGGTTCCTACGGGGTGGACGGCCTGCGGCTGGACGCCGTCCACGCCCTCATCGACCGCTCGGCCGTGCACTTCCTGGAGGAGCTGAGCGGCGAGGTGGACGCCCTGGAGGAGGAACTGGGAAGGAAGCTGTGGCTGATCGCCGAGTCCGACCTCAACGATCCCCGCCTCCTCTGGAGCCGGGACCGGGGCGGCTACGGCCTGGACGCCGCCTGGAGCGACGACTTCCATCATTCGCTTCATGCCCTCCTGACCGGCGAGAGGGACGGCTACTACCAGGACTACGGCACGGTGGGCGACCTGGCGAAGGCCCTCCGGTCCGTGTACGTCTACGACGGCCGCTTCTCCCCCACCCGCGGCCGTCGCCACGGCCGGCCGGTGGGAGACCTGGGGGGCGAGCGCTTCGTCGCGTACCTGCAGAACCACGACCAGGTGGGCAACCGGGCCCGGGGGCGGCGCATCGGCCACCTGGTGGAGGAATCCCGCCTCTACGCCGGGGCGGCGCTGGTCCTCACCGCCCCGTTCGTCCCGATGCTGTTCCAGGGAGAGGAGTGGGCCGCCTCCTCGCCCTTCCCCTACTTCTCCGACCATCGGGACCCCGACCTGGCGGAGGCGGTCCGGCAGGGACGACGCGAGGAGTTCTCCGACTTCGGCTGGGACCCGGACCGGATACCAGATCCCCAGGATCTGGCCACGTTCCGCTCCGCGGTGCTGGACTGGGACGAGACGAGCCGCCCCGGCCACGGGAGCGTGCTGGAGTGGTACCGGCTCCTCATCGGCCTGCGCCGGTCCTCACCCGATCTGTCGGCAGGAGCAGGAGACGACCTCCATGTGGAAGCCGACGATGACAACGCCACCCTGGTGGTGACACGGGGCCGTACCGTGGTGGCGGTCAACTTCGCGAGCGAGCGCCGCCGGATCGGGCTCCCCGGGCATTGGGCGGATGTCGGTCCCGGGTCGGTGGCGATCTTGGAGCTCCTGTGAGCCCCGCGGGAGAGAGAGACGCCCCGCCCGCTCCCTCCACCGGAGGGAGCGGATGACGGGCCGGCGGGATGGCTCGATGATCGAGTCCACCTACACCGACGCGTACGGACGCCGCCACAGGGTGCCGGAGACGACCCTGTCCGCCCTCCGGAGGGCGATGGGCAGGCCGAGCGGGGCGGGGCCGCTGGTGATTCGACCCGGCCAGACACCCGAGGTGGAGGAGGGGGAGCTGACCCGGGAGGACGGGACCCGCATCGAGGTGGCGGGCCGGCTGCCGGCCGATCTTCCCTGCGGATACCACACCCTGGAGGGTGCCTCGGGTCGGCGCCGGGTGATCGTCTCGCCGGGACGATGCTTCTTCCCGTCGGACCTGCGCATCTGGGGATGGTCGGCTCAGCTCTACGCCGGTCGTTCCCGCCTCAGCTGGGGCATGGGCGATCTGGCCGACCTGCGCTCCCTCGCCGACTGGGCCGGGCGCCAGGGAGCGGGGATGATCCTGGTCAATCCCCTCACGGCCGTGGCGCCCGGATACCCCCAACAGGCCAGCCCCTACTTCCCGGCCAGCCGCCGGTTTCTCAATCCGATCTACCTGCGGGTGGAGGAGATCCCGGGCGCAGGCCGGGCGGCGGACGCCGTGGCGGAGGCAGCCCGGGCGGGCAGGCGCCTCAACTCCAGCACCCGCATCGACCGTGACGAGGTCTGGCGTCTCAAGTCATCGGCACTGGAGGCGATCTGGGCAGGCGGGCCCCCCGACCCGGAGCTCACGGGGTGGCTGGACAGCCAGGGCAGCCACCTGGAGGAGTTCGCCGCCTGGTGCGTGCTGGCCGAAGAGCACGGAGGCGACTGGACCCGCTGGCCCCGCAAGCTGGCCCGGCCGAAGGAGGGCGTGGAGCATGTGCGATCCACCGCCCCCGACCGGCTCCGCTACCACGCCTGGCTGCAGTGGCTCTGCCGCCGGCAGCTGGAGGAGGCGGCGTCCCCGCTGATGCTGATGCAAGACCTTCCCATCGGGGTGGATCCGGGCGGGGCCGACGCCTGGGTGTGGCAGGACCTGATGGCCCGGGACGTGAGCATCGGGGCACCCCCCGACGAGTTCAACACCCGGGGACAGAACTGGGGCCTTCCCCCTTTCCTCCCCCACCTTCTGCGGGCCGCCGACTACGAGCCGTTCGTGCAGACGATCCGTGCCGGGCTGGTGTCCGGCGGAGGGCTGCGCATCGATCACGTCATGGGCCTGTGGCGCCAGTTCTGGATTCCCTCCGGCGCGTCGGCGGCCGAGGGCGCCTACGTGCGGTTCCCGTTCCGGGAGATGCTCGACATCCTTGCCCTGGAGAGCGTCCGGGCCGGCGCCGTGGTCGTGGGCGAGGACCTGGGCACCGTGGAGCCGGGGGTGCGGGAGGAGCTGGCGGAGCGGCGCATGCTGTCCTACCGGGTCCTCTGGTTCGAGGACGACCCGGATTCGTGGCCGGAGATGTCGATGGCCTCGGTCACCACCCACGACCTCCCGACCGTGGCCGGCCTGTGGTCGGGAGCCGACCTGCAGGAACAGGTCGACCTGGAGCTGGCCCCCAATGTGGAAGCCACCCGCCAGATTCGAGCCCGCATATCTGCTCTCACGGGGCTGGGAGAGGACGCAAGCCCCGAGGAGGTGGTGGCCGCCATCCACCGGACCCTGGCCCGGGCGCCGTCGGTGCTCCGCTGTGCCACACTTGACGACTTGGCTGTGGCCTCCCGGCGTCCCAACATACCGGGTGCGGACGAGGGGAGGCCCAACTGGAGTCTGGGGCTGCCCCAGCCCCTGGAAGACCTCATGAGAGATCCACTCGCCCGCGAGTTGGCGAGGATCTTCAATGAGGGACGGGACTGATCGAGAGTGAAGGAATGAACACACCGGAGGCGTGGCCGGGACGCCCGTTTCCCCTGGGAGCCGCCTGGGACGGGGAGGGCACCAACTTCGCCCTCTTCTCGGAGGCGGCCGAAGCCGTCGAGCTCTGCCTGTTCAACGGGGACGACGAGGAGGTGAGGGTGCCACTGGAGGAGGTTGAGGCCTACTCCTGGCACGCCTACCTGCCCTGGGTGGGAGGCGGGCAGCGCTACGGGTACCGGGTGCACGGTCCCTGGGCACCGGCGGAGGGGTACCGCTGCAATCCCCAGAAGCTCCTCATCGACCCCTACGCCAAGGCCATCGACGGGAACATCGACTGGGATCCCTCCTGCTTCCCCTACGAACCCGGCGACGAGGACCAGCCCGACCGCACGGACAACGCCCGCCACATCCCCAAGTCGGTAGTGGCCAACCCCTTCTTCGACTGGGAGGGCGACCGCCCCCCGGACACCTCCATGGACGACACGGTCATATACGAGG
>JBKHJQ010000308.1:0-3838 GCA_046538055.1 Actinomycetota bacterium | reverse complement strand
CTTCAGGCCCAGGGCATCGAACACGGTGGAGGGCTCCACCAGCTGCTTGGCGGCCTCCTTGAAGCGGTTGGCCAGCTCGTCGGCGGTGTCGCCCACGATGGGAAGCCCCCGCAGGATCTTGCCCAGGGAGCGCTTGGCCCACTCGTAGCGGGGATCGAAGCGGTAGTGGGCCAGGGTGGCGAGGGCCGCCAGGCCCCCCACCGTGGGGGCATAGGAGCGGCCGTTGTCGTTGAGGACGATGATCAGGCGGCGGGGGCGGGTGACGGCGATGTGGTTGAGCGCCTCGTAGGCCATGCCCCCGGTCAGGGCCCCGTCCCCGATGATCGCCACCGTCCAGCCGTCGTAGCCGGCCAGGGCATGGCCCAGGGCGTAGGAGAGGGAGGTGGAGGCATGGCTGTTCTCCACCCAGTCGTGGGGGCTCTCCTCCCGGCTGGGATAGCCCGACAGTCCCCCGAAGCGGCGCAGCCCCTCGAAGCGGTCCCGCCGGCCGGTGACCAGCTTGTGCACGTAGGCTTGATGACCCACGTCCCAGATGAGCCGGTCCCGGGGCGAGTCGAACACGCGGTGGAGGGCCAGGGTGAGCTCCACCACCCCCAGGTTGGGCGAAAGGTGCCCGCCGGTCTGGGAGACGGCGTCCAGGATGAACTGGCGGATCTCCGCCGCCAGATGCTCCAGCTCTTGGGGATCCAGACGCCGGAGATCGGAGGGGGTGTGGATGCGAGCCAGCACGCTCTGATCGGGTGGTGGCATGTCTGTCGAATCGTAACGGCGGCGCCGCGAGTGTGGGAAGCAACCCCACCCGCCACAAAGACCGTAAAGACCGTTTTCGCGCAAAACGGGTTAGGGGGGTCGGGTCGGGGTCAGCAGTCGTTGGCCTCGGCCAGCCGTCGCAGCAGGTCGGCCAGCGTGGCCCGGTCCTGGCGGGACAGGGTCGCCAGGAGCCGATCCTCGTCCTCGTAGTGCCTCTGGGAGGCTCGATCCACCAGGCGCCTTCCCGACGGGGTGAGGCGGGCCACCACTCCCCGGCGATCCGACGGATCGGGGAGGCGCTCCACCAGGCCCCGCGCCTCGAGCTTGTCCAACCGATGGGTGACGGTGGCCGAGCTGACCATCATCGAGCCCAACAGGGCACGCGGGTTGAGGGCATAGGGCTTGCCGCTGCGCCGAAGGGTGGCGAGCACGTCGTACTCGTCGGGGGTGAGGCCGAACTCCCCCAGGTGCCGCCCGATCTCCTGCTCGAACCGCCGGGACAGGCGGGAGATGCGCCCGATGACCGCGATGGGTGAGACGTCCAGATCGGGACGCTCCCGTGCCCACTGCTGGAGGATGAAGTCGACCCGATCCGGCATCCCGGCACTTTATCTCGATGTCGAACTTGACGAAGCCACGACAATATAGTTTGATATCAAGAGATATGACGTCGAGCTATAGGAGCACCGATGAGAGAGGGCATTCCCCGGGTTCACGGCTATCCCTACGACAGGCGTGTCGCCGAGAGAAACCTCCGGAGCAGGGCCGACCGGGCCGCCTACCGGCGCTGGCGCCGATCCCGGCGCCTCAGCTCCCGGCGGCCTTCCGCTCCAGACCGTCCAGGATCAGGTCGAGGCCGAACTCGAACTCGGTCTGGTCGTCGCACCAGCCGAGGGTCGAACCGGGCCCGTCGTGGCTGATGGCGGCCACCATCCCCACCAGATTGGGGATCTTGTCGGCCATCTCCTCCATCAGCGCTGTGGCCTCGTCATCCCCGCCGCTCTCCTCCCCCGGATCGAACAGCTCCTGGGTGAAGCCCAGGGCGCGGCTCCCCAGGGCGTGCATGGCGTGATGAGCCAGGTCGTAGGAGAAGCCGCCCTGGAGGAGCATCCCCAGGAGCGAGTCGTAGTAGAGCACTATGTCCGGGTTCATGGCCACCCGCGTCTCCAGCACCCGGGGAGCCCACCGATGTTTGAGTAGCACCCGGCGGGCGGTGAGGATCGTCTCCCGCACCGCCTGCTTCCAGTCGCCGGGGCCGGACGGGGCGATGCCGGTGACCTCCCGGTTGATCTCGATCGCCACCTCCTCCGCCATCCCGTCCAGGACGTCCTCTTTGCTCTCCACGTGGTGGTAGAGCGACATGGCCTCCACCCCCAGCTCCCGGGCCAGGTTGCGCATCGTCACCGCCGCGAGCCCGTCGCGGTCGGCCAGGGCCACGGCCGCCTCCAGGACCCGGCGGCGGCTCAGCGGCAGGCGGCGTTCCACTCTCGAGTCTGCGGGGGTAGCCATGACGGAGACCTCTGGGCGATCGTACGCAGTAAGCCTAACCGGTGACCGGGGGACCAGTTGACGACCTTACGCTGTATGGCTAGATTCCTTCGCTTACAGCGTAAGAGAGAGGTGAGTCGATGAGGGCGGCGGTGAGGGACCGCTACGGAGATCCGGAGGTGGTCCGGGTGGCCGAGGTGCCCACCCCTACCCCGCAGGAGGGGGAGGTACTGGTGGAGGTGGTGGCCGCGTCGCTCAACACCGCCGATCTCGATCACCTTCGCGGCAGCCCCCTGGTGGCCCGCCTGGGTACAGGCCTGCGACGACCTCGCAGTCCCCGCATGGGACTGGACGTAGCGGGGCGGGTGGTGGACACGGGACCGGAAGTGAGCGATCTTCGTCCCGGCGACCGGGTGTGGGCCGACCTGTTCTCCTATGGGCACGGGGCCTTCGCCCACTACGTGTCGGCTCCCGCCGAGGCCTTCTCTCCGATACCCGACGGCGTCGGCTTCGAGGAGGCCGCCACGGTTCCCCACTCGGGCCTCCTCGCCCTACAGGGCCTCAACGGAAGGGGACCGGTGCGGGAGGGCGAGAAGGTGCTGATCAACGGTGCGGGCGGATGCGTCGGCCCCTTTGCCATCCAGATCGCACACGCCCGGGGAGCGGAGGTGACGGCCGTGGACCACGCAGACAAGCTCAGCTTCGTACGCGGGATGGGAGCCGAGCGCGCCATCGACTACACCCGCCAGGACTTCACACTCGGCGGCGAACACTACGACCTCATCCTGGATATCGCCGAGAGCCATCCCCTTCGCCACTACCGACGGGCGCTGGCACCGAACGGACGCTACGTGCTCATCGCCCACACCCTGAGAGGGTTTGCCAGGGCCGCCCTCCTGGGAGGGCGCCGCATGGGCGTGTTCGCCTGGGCTCCCAACCGACGGCGCGATCTGGACTTGCTGGGCGAGCTGATTGCGGAGGGACGGGTGCATCCTGTCATCCACCGCCGCTTCCGACTGGAGGAGGTGCGGGCTGCTCTCGGATTCCTGGCGGACGGCCACGCCCGCGGCAAGCTCATCGTGGCCCCCTGAGCTTCGGGCCTCCCCGAGGGCGAGAGAGCCCCTACTGTCCATCCCGTGCGGAGGATCCAGACCGAGGTGCTGGTGGTGGGGGGAGGAGCCACCGGGACCGGGGTGCTCCGCGACCTGGCCATGCGCGGTTTCGACGCCCTGCTGGTGGAGCAGAGGGACCTGACCCACGGCACCACCGGCCGCTTCCACGGCCTCCTCCACTCCGGGGGGCGCTATGCGGTCAAGGACCCGGAGGCGGCCACCGAGTGCATCGAGGAGAACCGGGTCCTTCGCCGCATCATGCCCCACTGCATCGAGGACACCGGCGGCTACTTCGTCGTCACCCCCTGGGACGACCCCGGCTTCATCCCCACCTTCCTGGAGGGGTGCCGCCGCACCGGCGTGCCGGCCGAGGAGATCCCGGTGGCCGAGGCGCTCCGGCGAGAGCCCCTCCTCAACCCCGACATCACCCACTGCATCGAGGTCCCCGATGCCGCCGCCGACGCCTTCCTGGCCGCCATCTCCACTGT
>JBKHJQ010000307.1:0-3874 GCA_046538055.1 Actinomycetota bacterium | reverse complement strand
ACCGTGCCCCGGCCCAGCCATCGAGATCCCGCCAGGCGCGGCCCAGGTCATCACGCTCCGCCGGAGGGGGACCCAGTGGAGCCAGCCGATCGCGGGTGGCGGCGAACGACTCCCACGCCTCCCGTACCGACTCGTCCAGGCCCCGGTGCTGCTCCTGCAGCCGGGCTAGGGCTTCCTCGGCCTGAGATACCTCACTGCGCGCTTCGCTCAGGGCCCGGTCGGCCTCCCGACGTGCCTCCATCGCCCGGGCCCGATCCCCCACGTCGGGCAACCGCTTCAACCGATCTTCCTGTTCTGCGATCTGCTCGGTGAGAGCGTCATGGGTGGCCCGCGCCTCGGTCAGCGACCGCTCGCGGGTGCGATGCTGCGCCGTGGCGTCCGCCAGGCTCTGCTCGGCCCGTTCCATCTGCCCCTGGCAATCCGCCAGGTCCCCGGATGGGGCGGCCGGGTCGGAGGGCAGGGGCCGGTCGCAGATCGGGCAGGGATCGCCCTGCGACAGCCCGACGGTGAGGGCGTGGCCGGCATGCCGGGCCCTCGCCTCGTCCAGCGCGGCCTGTGCCTCCCGCCGGGCCCGGGTGGCGGCTTCCACCTCCTGCTCGGCGGCGGTCAGGTCGGCTTCCAGGCGCTTCAGGTCCAGCCCGTCCCTACGGGCCCGCGCCTCTTTCACGCTCCTCTCCAGGTCCGCTCCCGCCTCCAGATCGCCCACGGAGGGGAGCTCATCGACCCTGGCCTGTGCTTCCTCCCGCCGTCGCGCCGCCTCCTCGTGCCGCTCCCGGGCCCGGGCCATGTCGTCCTCCACGAGCGACAGCTTCCTGGCCAGCTCCGCCACCCCCTCGGGAACCGACACCGAAGAGACCAGCCGGTGCTGCTCACCCAGCTCCTCCACCCGGGCGCGGCGCGACTTCACGGCTTCCTCGCTCTCGGCGATGGCCTCCTCCGCCGACTGCACCGGCTCGATGAGACTCTCGGTTCGCTGAAGCCGCCGGGCGGCTGCCTTCTCTGCCTCCGGCGTGGCGTCCTGGAGCTGATCCAGCCGCACCCGGGCCTGGTCAGCCACCGCCTCGGCGGTACGGGCCCGCTCGGTGGCCATCCGGCGCACCGTGTCCAGCACTCCCATATCGAGGAGGGCCTTGACCAGGTCCTGCTGCCCGGCCGGGGTGTCATGGAGGAAGGCGGCGAACTCTCCCTGCGGGAGGACGACCGAGCGGGTGAAGTGCTCGATCCCCAGGCCCAGGAGAGACTCGACCGCCTCCGTCACCTCTGCCGCGCCCGAGGCGAGGACGGCTCCGTCCCCTTCCAGACGGGCCTCGGCGGTTGTGGCACCACCTCCCGGGGTGCGCCGCACCACCCGGGCGGCGGAATAGGAGACCCCCTCCACCTCGAAGTCGAACCTCACTCTGGCTTCGGCTGCCCCCAGGGTGACTACCGGGCCCACGCTGCGACGGCCGTATCGGGACACGCTCCCGTATAGGGCGAAGGTGATGGCATCGATCACCGAGCTCTTGCCGGCGCCGGTGGGACCGGTGAGGGCGAATATCTCCAGGCCCCGGAAGTCGACCTCGGTGGGCTGCCGGAACGGCGCGAAGCCCGCCATCTCCAGGCGCTCAGGCCTCATGCGCCGCCTCCACAAGCTCGGAGAACAGCTCCACCACCCGCTCGTCGCGGGCGTCCTCTTCCTCGAGGTACTCCACGAACAGCTCCTCCTGGGAGCGCCCGGCCCGGCTGGCCCGGGGACGCTGCTGCGGGCGGCGTGAGGGATCGAGCACCACGTCCACGGCCTGGGGGACGACCTGTCGGACCGCATCGGCCAGTCCCGCCCGGGCCGATTCGTCCAGGACCACCCGCACGTAGTCCCCCTCGTCCAGATCGCCGGCGGCCGCCTCCACCTGCTCCAGGGTGCCCGAGAGGATCCGCAACCGCCGCCCCGCCTGCAGGGGGCGGAACTCGACCCGAGCGGGGACGCCCGGTTCGGCCTCGATCAGCAGCACACCTTTGCGGTCGTCCGTCTCGCCGAAATCGAGCTGGAGCGGGGATCCCGAGTACCAGACCGGGGCGGCCGCCGGCATCCGCTGATGCCGGTGGAGGTGCCCGAGGGCGACGTAGCTGAGGGAGGGAGGGAAGCTCTGGGCCGGGATCGAGTAGTCGAACACCGTGTGGGCGTGACGCTCTCCTCCCCCCTCCTTGCCGCCGTGGACCATCACATGCCCCACCACCAGGTTGACCGCATCGCTGGAGAGGTCAGCACAGAGAACCTCGATCACCCGGGCCATGCGCTCGGCGAACTTGGCGCCCTGCTGATCCGCCTCCAGCGCCATGAGGTCGGCGGCGGTGACGATGGCCCGCTGGGAGAGGAACGGCAAGAGGGCCACGCGCACCCCCTCGGTGGGCCGCACCACGCCGCCCTCCTCGGGCCGGGCCAGGGTGGAGCCGACGGTCACCCGTCCCAGCTCCAGGAGCGGCGCCACCGCCTCCAGTCGGTGGGGATGGTCGTGGTTGCCCGCCACCATCACCACCGGCGCCACCTCCGACAGATCCAGCAGGGTCCGGTAGACGAGATGCTCGGCGGAGGGCGACGGGCTGGAGGTGTCGAACTGGTCGCCCGCCACCACCACCAGGTCGACACGGGCCTCGGAGGCGACGTCGACGATCTCGGCCAGGACCTCCGACTGCTCCTCATGGCGGCTCCGGCCCCGGATGGAGCGGCCGATATGCCAGTCGGCGGTATGGAGGATCTTCACGCCTTCGCAGCGTAGGCGCGAGGTACGACAGATTCGGACGTTTCGCCGGCGATCAGCCGGTCAGCCCCTCGAAGGGATCCTCCGGCCCTCCTTCTCCGCTTGCGCGCACCGCCTCCGAGGGGCGGGTGGCCCAGGCCGGGAAGGGGAACTCCGCCACCAGAGGGACGGGGAGCTCGGGCTGGCTCACCAGCATCGTCCCCGGCTTGACGATGGTGGCGCGCTGACGATGGACGGCGGGGAGGAAGCCGTACTCGTCGCGTGACGCCTCCGCCGAGTCGAGGCGACCCACCACCCGTACGGAGGAGTTGGCGATGATGCGCCTCTCCACCTCCGAAGCGGTCTGCTGGGCGCCGAACAGGATCACCCCCATGCTCCGGCCCCGCTCCGCCACGTCGAGGAGAATCTCCTTGATGGGGCTGGAGCCGTCCCGGGGGGCGTACTTGTTCAGCTCGTCCAGGACCACGAAGAGCAGGTCGTCGTCTCCCTGCCGGCCCTGACGCTCCTTCTGATCGAAGGCGCGCTGGACGGTCACCCCCACGACGAAGCGCTTGGCGCGATCGTTGAGGTTGTGGAGATCGACCACCGTCACCTGGTGGTGGTCGACAGACACGCGATGCCGGTCGGGGTCGGGGAGGTTGCCCCGGATGAGGCGCTCCAGGTGACGGACGGCGGAGTTGAGGCGCCGGACGAAGGCATTGATCGTGCCCCTACCGATGGCGGTGCCCGCCCACACCGGCCCGTCGTCCTCGCTCAGGACCTTCTCGGTGACCAGGTCCACGAGCTGGCGGAAGCTGCGGACGGTGGTGCCCTCGATCGTGACGGACCCGTCCTCGCGGGCCGTGGCCCGCTTGAGCTGGGCCATCACCGAGTACACCACCATGGTGTATTGGGCCCGGTCGTCCTCGGCATCGGCGAAGAGAAACGGCAGGAGCTCGCCATGGCAGAAGTCCGCCAGCGACCAGCAGAAGCTCGTGACGTCGGGCCGGGAGTAGACGTCGGCCCGCAGGGTCTCGGAGTCGACCCGGGGAGGAGCGTAGAAGCCGACGGACTTGAAGGGGTCGGCCGGGAGCCCCAGGGCCCGGTAGCGGGCGACCTGATCGTCGTCCAGCACCGAGTTGGGACGGTCCAGGTGGAGC
>JBKHJQ010000306.1:0-3876 GCA_046538055.1 Actinomycetota bacterium | reverse complement strand
GGACGGTGTCGTAGTAGAGGCGGGAGGCGAGCTCGGCCGGGGCCGTCCCGATGTGGCTGGTGGTCATGTGCGGCACCGCCTCGTAGCCACGCTGCATTCGCCCCAGCTGGTAGGGAACGAAACCGCCCCCGTGCACGAGCACCACCACCAGGTCGGGGTAGCGCTCCAGCACGCCGCTGAACAGGAGGTGGCCGACCGCGACGGAGGTCTCGGCCGGCCGGCCCACCATGTTGTCCAGGAAGTTGCGGGACAGGTCCACGCCTGCCAGGGGGTTGCAGGGATGGATGACGATGGGACAGCGCAAGCCCGCCGCCGCCTCCCAGAAGGGGTCGAGGCCCGCCTGGTCGAGGTCGGTCTCGTCCACGGTGGTGGCGATCTGGACCCCGACCATCCCCAGTTCCCCGATCGCATGGGAGAGCTCCTCGGCGGCCCGGCGGGGGCTCTGCAGCGGCACCGTGCCCAGGGGCAGGAGGCGGTCGGGGTGGCGGGCCGCCTCCGCCGCCAGGATCTCGTTGAAGCGTCGCGAGTAGGCGGCCCCCTGGTCCTCGGGGAGCGAGTAGGCGGTGAGGTCGATCCAGCCGGAGAGGAACTGGACATCCACTCCGGTCCGGTCCATATGGGAGATGCGGGCATCCATGTCCGTGAGGATGGAGCGGAACGGCCCGATCCGGGTCCGGCCGTCCAGCACCGCCGACTCCCCCCTCTCTCCCGGCACGATCTCGATCCCGAAGCCGGAGCCCTCCCGCCGGAGCAGGTCGAGGAGGTCGGCGGGAATGCAGTGGGCATGTACGTCGTATGTCACGTCAGTTCTCCTTGCTCACCAGGCGGCTGCGGCCATCCGCTGCGACAGGGCTTCGGTCGGCTCCAGGATGTACACGCCCCCGTTGACCCGGTCGGTGGCGTAGACGGTGTGATCGGCCGCCACGAACAGGTCGTTGATCTGGCACGCCGCCTGGCCGGGGGGGCACTCGGGGATCCAGTGGGCGACCTCGGCGGGAGCGTCGGGATCGGAGACGTCGTAGACCCGCAGCCCGGCATTGAAGTAGGTCACGAACATGAGCTCCTGGCTGCGGTAGCTTCCCGGGCGGTTCTCGTGCAGGCAATGCGCTCCGAAACGGAGGCCCCGGTCGCAGAAATCGCCCTCCGGCACGGGGCAGATGGAGCGCACGAACGGCCGGGTCTCGTCGGAGACGTCCACTACCCGCACCATGTGGCGGGGTCCGTCGCAACCGTCGGTGATCGCCTCGTCGGTGACCACCACCAGATCCCTGTCCGGCAGGGGAAGGCAGGTGTGGGTGTGGCCGCCCTCCTCCCACGAGAGCCGGGAGATGGTGGTGGGACGGGTCGGATCGGCGATGTCCACGATGACCATCCCGCTGTCCCAGAACCCCACGTATGCCCGGTCGTCGTGGACCATGGCATGGTGGACGATTCGATCCTCGGAGTCGGGCCAGTCGGGTGTCTCCCCGCCGGCCTCCCACATTCCCGGCCACCACCAGCGCCCCACCTCGGTGGGGTTGGCCGGATCGGAGACGTCCACGATCAGCCAGATCCTCCCCGTGTAGCCGGGAGGGACCGCGGATATGTAGGCGCGGTCGCCTCCCTCGTAGACGATCCGGTGCACGCCCCGCCCGCCGGTGTCGAAGAAGCCCACCTGTGTGGGATCGAAGGGATCCGACAGGTCGTATACGGCCATGCCCACGGGAGCTGGACCGTCGCTGCGGAAGAGCTCGTGGTTGACCAGCAGCAGCCCGTCCGCCACCTGCACCTTGTGGGTGTGGGACCCGGGGGGAGCGTCCCACTGGCGCACGACCTGGGGGGCGGCCGGGTCGGAGATGTCGAGTATGGAGGTGCCCTTGCCGCTGGGACCGAAGTGCGCCACATACAGCGTGTCTCCCAGGGGCATCACCTGCATGCCGTCGCCGAATCCGTTCAGGTCGGAATGGCCGATCTCCGAGAAGCCGTCGATGTCTGCTGGGTGCATTGGTCTCCTCTCCGCCCTGCCGATGATCGGGGCCACCACCACGGCGCCGCAATCCGGGGCTGCACAATCGTTTGTAGCATGGCCGGCCGAAGCATGCGAGATTACCTGAGGCAACTGAGCGCCACCGGCGGGCTGGGAGGCCCGGCCCTGGTGGCATTGGCGGTTCTGAGCCTCACCGCCTTCGCCTTCTTCCGGGTGGCGCTCCTGCCCGAGTTCGGGGCGGAGCTGGGGATGTCCACCTTCCAGCTGGGGGCGGTGACGACCATCTTCGCGGTGGGAAGGTTGGGCGCCGACCTCCCCGGGGGGCATCTGGCCGACCGGTTCCCGGCCCGCGGCATCCTGGCGATATCGGCGGGGGCGGTGGCCGCGGGCAGCCTGATGGTGGGCCTGTCCGTAGGTGTGGTGACCCTGTATGCCGCGTCCTTGCTGCTGGGTATCGCCTCCAGCACCACCAACGCCACCGGCATGACCTACTTCTCCAACGTCGCCGGTGCCGGGTACCGGGGAACCTCCATGGCGGTCTTCTCCGCCGCCCTTCTCGGCGGTCAGGCTCTCGGCCCCACCGCCGCCGGTCTGGTGGCATCGGTGGGTGGATGGCGGGTCGCCATGTACGTGGCGGCGGGGGCGGCGGGGCTGGTGGCCCTGGCGCTGGGATTCACGGGAGGTCGACCCGCGGCCGGTGGAAGCTCCGGGCCCGTCGACCGGCTACAGGAAACAGAGGAGAGCGCGATGTCGCGGGGGGCGATGGTCGTCCTCCAGAGTGTCTCCTTCGCCGTCTTCCTCACGCTGGGGTCGATCCCCCAGACGCTGGTGCCGGTGGTGGGCTCGGACATCCTGGGGCTGGGCGCCGCTTCCATCGGACTGGCTCTCGGCCTGGGGGGAGTGTCGCGATTCGTGGGCACCCTGATCGGGGGACGCCTGTCGGATCGGGTCTCGCGCAAGGCCGCCCTGGTCCCCGCCCTGGTCGTGCAGGGCATGGGGGTGGGCCTCCTGGCCCTTCCCCCCAGCATCGCCCTATGGCTGGCCGCCATCGTGGTCATGTCGATCGCCAGCTATGCGGTGGCGGTGGCCGCCACCATCATCGGGGACCTGGCCCACCCTGCCCGGGTGGGTCGCCACCTGGGTCGATTCCGGTTCGCCGGCGACGTGGGGCTCATCCTGGGCCCCATCTCGGTCTCGGCCATCTACGAGTCGCTGAGCCGCCAGGCGGCGTTCCTGGTGGTGGCGGCGGTGCTGGTGGGGGTGGGACTGCTGTGCCTGCGTCTCCTTCCCGAGACACAGCCCTCCTCGGGGAGCTGACTCATGTCTCGTGGAAGGCTCGAGGTGGCCCATCTGCCTCCGAGCCGGGATGTCGCTCTATCCGGGAGGTCACCCATCCCTCCCACCTCCCGGTCAGAGCCCAGGAGTCGGCGCCACCGGTGTCGAGCGCCCGGCCGACGACCACGGTGATGGGTGCCCGATGGATCCGGTTGTCGAGATCGAAGGCCCTTCCGGTCCCGATCAGCGCCACCGGCACCAGGGGCACTCCCGCCCGCCGGGCCAGCCAGGCGGCTCCCCGCCGGGGTGCGACCGTGCCCCAGTGGGAGACTCGCGTCGACTCGGGGAAGACACCGACCACCTGGGCAGACTCCAGGGCGGTGAGAGCGGTGCGGACGGCAGCCAGGGGGACCCCGCGGCGGGGAGTGGGGATGGCACCGGATCCGATCAGGACCCAGTCGAGGAACCGGCTCTCTCCCAGCAGGTCCCTGAGGGCGAGGAAGCGCACCGGCGTCCCCAGAACGGCGCCGACGACGGCCGGATCGAGATGCGAGTAGTGGTTGGCCGCCACCACGAAGGGCGGTGGGGGAATGGGCCCCTCCCGCTCGATCCTCAACGAGAAGACCGCTCTTCCC
>JBKHJQ010000305.1:0-3906 GCA_046538055.1 Actinomycetota bacterium | reverse complement strand
CTCCAAGAGCAAGGCAGCTGCCCTCGTCGTGGCGACTGCGCTCCTGATCGCAGCACCGCTGGCCGTCTTGGCTGCGGATCGATTCCAGGACGTGCCCGACTCGAACATCTTCCACGAAGACATCGCCTGGCTGGCCGACGGGGGCGTGACCCTGGGATGCAACCCGCCCGACAACGACGAGTTCTGCCCCACGGACAACGTCACCCGCCAGCAGATGGCGGCATTCATGCATCGGCTGGCCGAGAACCGGGTGGTGGACGCCGGGACGCTGGAAGGGCACGCCGCCGCAGACCTCACCCCTGATCTGAGCTACGGGGCCGGGCTGGACAGCGTGGAGTTCAGCGGATTCGATGTGATCACGGTCCGATCGGTCACCGTGGATGCACCGGATTCGACCGGCGGTGCCGTGGTGGCGGAGGGCTACGGGGACATAGTCGGCAACGGCAGCACCGTGGACGATGCCCGAAGCTTCGCCTGCTGGATCAGCGACGACCCCAACAGCACATCCTCCAACGAAGGCGCCCATGTCAGTGTGGCGCAGGGGACGACCATCTCCCAGAACGTGTTCGCCACCAATTTCGCCACCAGCACCGCCCTGGAGCTGGAGGCGGGTGAGTCGGCCAGTCTCCATCTTCTCTGCCGGGACACCGCCGGCGGGACCGGCAACCTGTTCCGGGTGTCGAACGCCCAGCTCTCCGCTATGTTCCTCCCCGGCGAGGGACATACCATCGAGATCACGGAGCCCTGAGGGCAGCTCGGGGAGGTCAGCCGATGCGTTCGTCGTAGACGGCGGCCTCCCCGTACACCTCGGGGTTGAGGACGTCCAGGGGCCGGAGGCCATCCAGGAACCGCTCGATGTTCTCGGCGGTCCGCAGGGCCATCTCCTCGCGTGTCTCCCGGGCAGCGGTGCCGATGTGGGGTGTGAGCACCACGTTGGGGAGGGACTGCATCCTCTCCGACGGCCCCGGGTCGTCCACCTCGGGTATCTCCCGGTGGTACACGTCCAGACCCGCCCCCCGGATCCTCCCCTCTGCCAGGGCCTGCTCCAGGGCATCCTCGTCGACGACCGGGCCGCGGGATGTGTTGATGAGGATGGCGCTCGGTTTCATCATCCCCAGCAGCTCGGCGTCGATCATCCCCTTCGTCTCCCGGGTGAGGGCAGTCGTCACCGCCACGAAGTCCGCCTCCCGGAAGATGTCGACGAGGGACCGGTAGTCGACGCCCAGGGCCAGCTCCTCGGCGGGGCCAAGGCGTTGCCGCTTGGTGTAGAGCACCCGCATCCCGCACGCTCTCGCCCTGGCGGCGACGTCGGTGCCGATCGTCCCCATGCCCACGATGCCCAGCGTCTTGTCGAACAGGCGTGTGCCCAAGAAGGCGGTGGACTGGTTCTGTCGCCAGTCGCCTTCCCGGAGGAACCGGTCCGCCTCGGGAATCCTCCAGGCCGTGGCCATGAGCAAGGCGAACGTGAACTCGGCCGTGGTCCGGGCGATGCGGTTGGGGATGATGGTTATGGGTATCCCCCGCTCGGAGGCGGCCTCCCGGTCCACGAACTTGGCGGAGGCATGCATGGCGGCGATGAGCTGGAGGTTCCCGGCTGCTTCGATGACCCGTCGGTCGTAGGGGATCTCGCCCATGGCGAACAGTATCTCCTGGTCGGTCACGGACTGGAGCAGCTCCTCATAGGGGATGCGCCGATCGGTGTGGTCATAGAGGGTCACCTGGCAACGTTCCTCCAGCCGCCTCCGGGCCACCTCCGGGATGGGCTGGGGGATGAAGAGTCGGGGTGGGATGGCTGCCTCCCGGGCGAGCGGAACCTCAATCAATAGTCTGTAGATTGTAGGACATCAACCCTGCCGTGTCGGGCAAGCGGCGCCGGCAGGGAGACCTCAGCCGCCGGACTGGTCCCGCCCCCCCAGCTCATGATCGAGCAGGAGCAGGGCACTGGAATCGTCCCCGGCCAGTCGCAGCCGATCGAGGATGGTCTCCACCGTCGCCTCCTCCTCGTTCTGCTCGGCGATGAATGCCTGCAGGAACGGGAAGCTGGCCAGATCCCCCCGGTCGCTGGCCAGTCGGTACAGGTCGTGGATCGCCCCGGTCACCTCCTGCTCTTGCTGGAGGGCGGTGGCGAACACGTCCTCGGGACCGGAGAAGTCGGCCCGGGGAGCGGCGATATCCGCGATGCTCACCGAGTTGCCCCGCTCCAGGACGAAGTCGAGGAAGCGGAAGGCATGCTCGCGCTCCTCCGCCGACTGGCTCAGCATCCATCTGCTCATCCCGGTCAGGTTCTGCTCCGAGAAGTACGTCGACATCTGCAGGTAGGCCACCGACGATGCCAGCTCCATCGTGACCTGACTGTTGAAGGCCTTCTCCAGGTCTTCCGGCATCTGCATGTCGACTCACCTCCGCTGCTCGGGGACGGCCGAGATGTTACCGGGGGAAAGCGACAGTTGGCCATGCTTTCAGCCGGACGGGCGAGCTCCCCAGGAGCCGACCCGCCCGCTGCCGCGGCCCGTTTCCGGGGACATGGCGTGCCGGGGAGCCTGCCAGGGCCGGTTCGAGCACGCCCCGATGCCCCTACCCTTGTCCGGGGCCGGGCCCTCTTCGCCTCAGGACCGGCGTCGATCTCCAAGGAGGAAAGCCATGCCTGCTGCCGCCACCGCCAGTCAGGCCACCAAGATCTACGGGTCCGGAGATACGGCCGTCGTCGCCCTCGACGAGGTGGACCTGGAGCTGGAGGCGGGCCGGCTCACCTCGATAATGGGGCCCTCCGGGTCCGGGAAGTCGACCCTGATGCATTGCCTGGCGGGGCTGGATCGTCTCACCTCGGGCCGGGTTCTGATCGGTGACACGGATCTGGCGACGCTGTCGGATGATCAGCTGACCCGGCTGCGACGGGACCGGGTGGGCTTCGTGTTCCAGGCTTTCAACCTCATTCCCACGCTGACCGCCCGCGAGAACATCGAACTCCCGGCCCGGATAGCCCGGGCGCAGCTGGATGCGAGCTGGCGCGACCAGGTGATAGACATCCTGGATCTCGAAGACCGGCTCGAGCATCGCCCTACCGAGCTGTCGGGTGGCCAGCAGCAGCGGGTGGCGGCGGCCCGGGCGCTGGTGCGCCGGCCCGAGATCGTTTTCGCCGACGAGCCTTCCGGCAACCTCGACACCGCCTCCGCCGCCGAGCTGCTGGGCTTTCTGCGTCGGGCCGTGGACGAGTTCGGCCAGACCATCGTGATGGTCACCCACGATCCGTCGGCGGCGGTTTACAGCGACCGGGTGGTCTTCCTGCGGGATGGAGCCCCGGTAGGGGAGCTGGGATCCCCCACCGTCGAGTCGATCTTCGAGCGCCTCAAGAGCCTGGAGCGCTGAGGAGTGATCCGCCTGGCGCTCCGCAACCTGTGGGAGCACAAGGTTCGCACCTTGCTGCTGGGTATGGCGATCGTGGCAGGAGTGGGCTTCGTCTCGGCCGCCTACGTGTTCACCGACTCCCTGGGCGCCGCCTTCGACGAGGCGTTCGCGGCGGGAGCCACCGGCATCGACATCCAGGTCCTCCCGGAGGAGGAAGGGGACGGACCGGGCGGGGGAGGGAGCGCCACCTTCCCCCGGATCCCTGCCGATCTGGTGGAGACCGTGTCCCGGGTAGACGGCGTCGAGGCCGCCACTCCCACGTTGCAGGGATTCGTGACTCTCGTGGTGGAAGGCGAGGAGACCCAGCCGTTCGGCCCTCCGGATTTCGGCATCAACTGGACGGACACGGGTCCATTCGAGACGGTGAATGGGGCTCCGCCCACGTCTCCCGGCGAGGTCATGATGGATGCCGCCACCGCCGAGTCCCGCGGTGTGGCACTGGGCGACACGATCGAGGTGGCCGGCGTGGGCCGGGCGGAGGGCTTCGAGGTCGTGGGGACC
>JBKHJQ010000304.1:0-3929 GCA_046538055.1 Actinomycetota bacterium | reverse complement strand
GGACTGGGAGTGGGGCGTATCGCAGTGCTACTCACGCTCTCGCTCGTGGGCGGCATCATCCTTCAGTGGCCGCTGGGGGCGATATCCGATCGGGTCAGCCGCAGAAGGGTCATATTCACCGCCACATCCATCGCCGCCGCCCTGGCCCTATGGATGGCCAACATGGAGCCGAGCTCGGCCGTGGCGGCCGCGGCCATCTTCGCGGTGGGCGGATTCAGCTTCCCCATGTACTCGCTCAGCGGCTCCCACGTCAACGACCTGGTGGGCCCCGACATGGCGGTTGGCGCCAGCTCCACCATCCAGCTCGCCAACGGCACCGGTGCCGTGCTGGGACCCTTCACGGCGGGCGCCGCCATGAACTGGCTGGGCGCCCCCGGGTTGTGGTACACCATCGCTGTCGCCCACGGGATCCTGGGCCTCTACGCCGCCTGGCGCCTCCTCCGCCATTGGGACATACCTGCCCCCTTCAAACGCCCCTACGTTCCCTATCCAGTCCGGTCCGGAGGACTGCGGACCCTGGCGGGACGGCGCCGGGGACCTACCCGCTGACGCCGCTCAGATCCCCCTGGGACGCAGGTATCGCTCGGCCAGCGCGGCTATGAAGTCGATCAGCAGCGCCAGGGCGGCAACCATCCCCCCGGCGATGAACACGGCTTCGTCACGGCGGAGCTGCAGGCCAGCCCCTATCGGCTCTCCCAGGCCACCAGCACCGATCAAGAAGCCGAGGGCGGCCATGCCCACGTTGATCACCAGCGCGGTTCGGATCCCGGCCAGGATGATGGGCACGGCCAAGGGCATCTCGATCCTGAACAGGGCCTGGCGTTTGGAGAGCCCCATGCCCCGTCCCGCCTCGATCACAGATTGGTCCACCTGCTGGAGGCCCACCATCGTGTTGCGCAGCACAGGCAAGAGAGCAAAAACGGTGAAGGCGTAGATGGCGGTGCGGATACCCGTGCCGAATATCCCGGCGAAGATCACCAGCAGACCGAAGGCAGGGATCGCCTGGCCGCTGTTGGCAAAGCCGAGAATGGGTGTTGCGAACTTCTGGAACGCCGGCCGGGTGATGAAGATCCCCAGCGGCACCGCGATGCCCACCACCAGCACCGTCGACCACAGCGTCATGTAGAAGTGCTGGGCGATGTTCTGGCGTAGCCGGCCCCACTCCAGGATCGTGAGTGTGGTGCTGTCGAAATCCGAGTAGACCCAGACGGCTCCGACGGCCCCTGCCAGGATCAGGAAGAACAGGGGCGTCACCACCAGGTCGATCTTGTCGAGCACCCTCGCCCGGAGGGAATCGGACTCGACCTCCACCGTGGGCGTGGCGGCTGCAGCCTCCGACGTCATGCCGAGGCCGCCTCTGCCGCCTGCCGCTCGGCCTCGGCCTTCTGCATCTCCGAGATCAGGGATACCAGAGTCTCGATGCGGACTATCCCCCGGTAGGAGCCGTCCGGGTTGACACAGCAGGCCTCCCCCACCGCCGACTGGAGCATCTTCTCCAGGGCGTCGGCCAGGGTGTCCTCCGGCTCCACCGTGACCTGCACGGCCCGGCCGGACTCGGCGAGGGCCTCTGCCTGATCCAGGGCGTGCTGGTCCAGCCACCGCATGGGCCGTCCCTGTTCGTCCAGGTAGAGGATCCAGCGAGTGTCTGCCTCTCGCATGGCCCGGGCCACCGCATCGCGGTCGGCGGGGGCCCTGACAGTCGTGATGTCGTCCAGTTCGATCTCCTTGGCCCGCATCAAGTTGAGTCCCTTGAGGGTGGCTCCGGACCCGAGGAACTCACTGACGAACCGGCTGTTGGGATGAGCCAGGATGCGCTCGGGTGTGTCGTGCTGGGCGATGACCGACTGCTCCTTGAGGATGGCGATGCGGTCTCCCATCTTGATCGCCTCGTCGATGTCGTGGGTCACGAACACGATCGTCTTCTGGAGCTCCTCCTGGAGGCGGAGGAACTCGTTCTGGAGCCTATCGCGGGCGATGGGATCGACCGCTCCGAAGGGCTCGTCCATCAAGAGCACCTCGGGATCGGCCGCCAGCGCCCTGGCCACACCCACCCGCTGGGCCTGACCGCCGGACAGCTCCTTGGGGTACCGGCTCTTGAAGGTGGCGGGGTCCATACCCACGGTATCCAGCAGCTCGTCCACCCGCGCCTCGATCCGGGAGGTGTCCCAGCCCAGGAGCTGGGGGACGGTGGCGATGTTCTGGTAGATGGTGCGATGGGGGAAGAGGCCGATCTGCTGGATGACGTAGCCGATACGGCGGCGGAGATGGTCGGGGTTGACCTCGGTGACGTCCTCCCCCTCGAAGTAGATCCGCCCGCCGGTGGGCTCGATCATGCGGTTGATGAGCCGGAGCGTGGTGCTCTTCCCGCAGCCGGAGGGACCCACCAGCACCAGGATCTCCCCCTTGAGGATATCCAGGTCGAGTTCCTTGACCGCGGGCTCGTGGGTGCCCGGGTATGTCTTGGACACATTCTGTAGCGATATGAGGGCTTCGGGCATAGGGGGCCTCCTTAGCGAATCCCGGGTGAGGTAGTGGCGCGGCGGATGATGAGGAAGATCGAATCGAAGAGGAGGGCCATGATGATGATGAGGATGGTGCCCGTCCACATCGATTCGAACGAGGTGGGCAGGCCCAGTCGCCGCAGGCCGCTCTGGATGAAGGCGCCCAGGCCGCCCCCTCCCACCAGGATGGCGATTGCGGCGATTCCGGTGGTCAGCAGGGTCGAGACGCGGATGCCGGTGATTATCACCGGCCAGGCCAGGGGAAGCTCGATCCTCCACAATCTCTGCCGGGAGTTGAGCCCCATTCCCCGCGCCGACTCCAGCACCGCCGGGTTGACGCTGTTGAGCCCGGTTACGGTGTTACGGAGGATGGGAAGCAGGGCATACATCGTGAGGGCGATGTAGGGGGGCCAGAAACCCAGCCCGAACACGGGGATGAAGATGACGAACAGGGCGAGCGACGGAAGCGTCAGGAACACGCTCGATATCCCCAGCGAGAGCTCCCGGTAGAAGGGCTTGTGGCGCACCCAGATGCCAATACCCACCGCGACGATCGTCGCCGTCAGGAACACGGCCACCACGTATCTACCGTGCTCGACGGAACGGTCGATGATCTCGTCGGTACGCCCGACCATGAAGTCGATCAGGCTGCCAATGAATTCCATGTTCCTCCCAGCTAGATCGAGGGGGGACCTGGCGGTCCCCCCTCGAGCCGAATCGGATCAGCCTTCGATGATCCCCTCGTCCTCCAGATATCCGCGGGCGACATCTGCAGCAGGCAATCCCTCGGAGGAGACCTGAGCGTTCAACTCGGTCATCCGCTCCTGGGTGAGACCGTTGAGCATGGCATTGGTCAGCTCATCGAAGGTCTCCGGCGCTTCCTGGTACTTGTCGTCTCGCATGTTCACGGAGATGTTGTAGAGGATCATCACGCCGGGGTCCTCCACCAGGGTGAGCCCCAGGGTGGGGATCCGACCGTCGGTGGTGAACACCTCGCCGAAGTCGCAGTTGTTGTCGGCGGTCTCGGTGTAGATCAGGCCGGTGTCCAGGATCTGGATCTGATCATCGGGCACCGTGTATCCGGTGGCCTCCTCAAAGAGGATCAGGCCGTCATCCCGGTTGGGGAACTCCGACTCCAGGCAGAGGGTGGCGTCGGGATTGGCCTCCAGATAGTCCGCCATCGCCTGCATGTCGAAGGCTCCGCCGTTCTCCTCGGTGAGCTCCGGTGACGACACGAAACCGTACGTGTTGTTGAACGGCGCCCGGCCCAGCCAGTGGATGTCGTTCTCCTCCAGATCCCGTTCCCGGACGACGCTTGTCAGCTCCTCCGGATCGTTGGGGATCTCCTCCTCGATGGCGAGGTGGACGGCATAGCCGGTGCCGTTGTACTCGGCGTAGGTGTCGATGTCGCCGTTGAGCAGCGCCTCC
>JBKHJQ010000303.1:0-3933 GCA_046538055.1 Actinomycetota bacterium | reverse complement strand
ACCGAGGACTTCGGTTCCTGGCGTCAGGTCCAGCGGCTGGACCGGGCCGGACTGGAGGCCATCGCACCCACCATCTCCACCCTGGCGGCCGCCGAGGGCCTCACCGCTCACCGCCTGGCCGCCACCATCCGCCTGGAGGAATCATGAATCGCACCGCCAAGCTGAGTCGCTCCACCGCCGAGACGTCCGTGGACGTCTCCCTGGACCTGGACGGAACGGGTGCCGCCGGCATCGACACGGGGGTGGGCTTCTTCGACCATCTGCTGACTTCCCTGGCTACCCATGCCCTCTTCGACCTGGAGGTGAGGACGACCGGCGACCTGGAGGTGGACGACCATCACAGCGTGGAGGACACCGCCCTGGTCCTGGGCTCGGCGGTGGCAGAGGCATTGGGCGAGCGGGCCGGGATCGTACGCTTCGGCGACGCCCGGGTCCCCATGGACGAGGCCTGGGCGGAGGCGGTGGTGGATGTCTCGGGCCGGTCCTACTCGGTGCTCGACCTCCCGTTCACGACCCCCGCCCTCGGGAAACTGTCCACCCAGAACATCCCCCACGCCCTGGAGGCCTTCACCCGCACGGCCGGGATCACCCTCCATCTCCGGGCCCGGGGCGAGAACGACCACCACGTGGCTGAGGCCGGTTTCAAGGCACTGGCCCGGGCCCTGCGGGCGGCGGTGGAGATCGATCCCCGCCGCTCCGGAGCCGTGCCCTCCTCCAAGGGCTCGCTGTGAGCCGCCGGCCCCGGGTGGCGGTGATCGACCACGGTGCCGGCAACCTGGTTTCCATCTCCCAGGGCCTGGAACGGGTGGGCGCCGAGTCGGTCATCGTGGACGACCCCGAGGGGCTGGAGACCTTCGACGGCCTGGTGCTGCCGGGGGTGGGCTCCACGGGTGCGGTCATGGAGGGGATCCGCCGCCACGGTTTCGAGACACCCCTCCGCCGGGCCGATATGCCGGTGCTGGGGATCTGCGTGGGGATGCAGGTCCTCTTCCAGCACTCCGAGGAGGACGGAGCGTCGTGCTTGGGCCTGATACCCGGGCGGGTAGCCCGGCTGGAAGACGCCCCCACCCTCCCCCACATCGGCTGGAACGACCTGCAGATCCGGGGCGACAGCGACATGTTCGCGGGCCTGGACGAGCCGGTCGTCTACTTCGTCCACTCCTATGCGCCCGTGCCCGACGACCCGGCGGTGGTGACCGCCACCAGCCACCACAGCACCACCTTCACCGCCGCCGTGCGTCAGGGGCGGATAGACGGCGTTCAGTTCCAT
Source organism: Actinomycetota bacterium (assembly GCA_046538055.1). Classification (GTDB taxonomy): domain Bacteria; phylum Actinomycetota; class Acidimicrobiia; order Spongiisociales; family ZC4RG35; genus ZC4RG17. The sequence goes on along the minus strand of JBKHJQ010000303.1, from coordinate 2,663 downwards.
CCCGAGCGCTCGGGGGGAACGGGACTGCGGATTCTGTCCCGCTTCGTGCAGCGGTGCGGGGAGACGGCAGATGCTGCGTAGCCGGGTGATCCCCTGCCTCGACGTCTCGGGCGGTCGGGTGGTGAAGGGGGTGAACTTCGTCGACCTGGTGGACGAGGGCGACCCCGTGGAGCTGGCCCGTCGCTACGCCGACGAGGGAGCCGACGAGATCTGCTTCCTCGACATCTCCGCCACTCCCGAGGAGAGAGGGACGACCCTGGAAGTGGTGCGCCGGACCGCCTCCGATGTCTTCATACCTCTCACGGTGGGCGGGGGCGTCCGCGCCCCCGAGGACATGAAGGCGGTGCTGAGGGCGGGGGCCGACAAGGTCTCGGTCAACACCGCGGCGGTGGCCGAGCCCGGGCTCCTGGCCGAGTGCAGCCGCCGGTTCGGCCGCCAGTGCGTGGTCCTGGCCATCGACGCCCGCCGCCGGGACGGCGGCTTCGAGGTGGTGGTGAAGGGGGGACGGGAACCGACAGGCCTCGACGCGGTGGAGTGGGCCCGACAAGGCGTGGAGCTGGGAGCAGGCGAGATCCTCCTCACGTCCATGGATCGGGACGGAACCAAGGACGGGTTCGACCTGGAGCTCACCCGGGCCGTGGCCGAGGCGGTGGAGGTCCCTGTCATCGCCTCGGGCGGGGCGGGCACCGCCCGGCACTGTGCGGATGCGGTGGCGGAGGGAGGGGCCTCGGCCGTCCTGGCCGCCTCCATCTTCCATCGCCGGGAGGTGGACATCTCCCGGGTGAAGGAGGTCATGGCCGCGGCCGGGATCCCGGTGAGAGCATGACAGGGGAGCCGACCCGGGATGCCGGAGAGCTGATGGCGGCAGTGGTCCAGGATGTGGAGAACGCCCGTGTGCTGATGCTGGGATGGATGAACCAGGACGCCCTGGATCGAACCCGGGAGTCGGGTCGCGTGACGTTCTGGTCCCGCTCCCGAGGAGAGCTCTGGGAGAAGGGGGAGACCTCCGGCAACTGGCTGGAGCTGGTGTCGATCGATGCCGACTGCGACGGCGATGCCCTGTTGGTGAAGGCGATCCCCCACGGACCGACCTGCCACACCGGGTCGACCACCTGCTGGGGTGAGCAGCCCGCGGCCGGATTCGCCGGGCTCGACCACCTGTGGGAGGTGATATCCGACCGGGCCCGACGGCGCCCGGAAGGCAGCTACACCACCCACCTGCTGGAAGCGGGCCCGGAGGGCCCCGGACGCAAGCTCGTGGAGGAATCCACAGAGGTGCTGCTGGCGGCCAAGGACCACGCCTCCGGGACCGCCGGCGACCGGCGAGTGGCCGAGGAGGCGGCCGATCTCCTCTACCACCTGCTGGTGATCCTGGCGGAGCGGGATATCTCACCCACCCAGGTACTCTCGGTCCTCGCCGACCGGAGGCACCCCTGACCCGCTTTCGCGCATCAAATGCGGCCTATAGCCGGCATTTGATGCGCGAGAAGCTTCTGGTCGCCTTGCTGGTGGGGGTGGTGGCCTGTGGCGGATCGACCCCGACGGAGAGCAGCGCCGGCCCCGAGCTGCCCGAGATCGACGGAGGGGGGATGCGCCAGGTCCTCTCCCAGTTGGATCGACCGGCGGTGGTCAACGTATGGGCCAGCTGGTGCCTGCCGTGCCGCTCCGAGGCCCCTCTCCTCGCCTCGGCCCACGACGAGCTGGGCGAGGAGGTCGTGTTCCTGGGTGTCGACGTGGAGGACGACCGGCCCAGTGCCCGGGCCTTCATAGAGGAGTTCGGCCTCGACTTCCAGCATTACTTCGACCCCGACCGTGCCGTCCCCGCCGAGCTGGGGGGCTTCGGCGTGCCCATCACCTACTTCGTCGCCCCGGGCGGGGAGATCGTCGAGGTCCATTCCGGCATCCTGGACGAGCCCACGCTCGCCCTGATGCTGGACGAGCTCAGGTCCTGATGGAGTTCACCCTCCTGGCCGCCGCCCTGGGGGGAGTCGCCTGCCTCTGGATCGGCTTGCGCGCCACCGGGCCCACCTCCGACTTCGATCTGGCGGTTACGGCCGCGGTGGTGGGCATGTTCGGCGGGCGGATCGTGGCGATGGTCCTGGCCGGGGTCAACCCCCTGGCCCATCCCCTGGATGTCGTCCTCGTCCGGGGAGGGGTGGACCCGGTGGGCGCCACCCTGGCCGCCCTCGCCTACCTGGCCTGGGCGAGCCGCTCCCGGCCGGGGAGGCTCGATGCCCTGGGACCGGCTGCCCTGGCCGGCCTGGCAGGCTGGCACGCAGGCTGCCTGTGGCGTGGAACCTGTCTGGGTGCGGCGGGGGACGTCCCGTGGGGATGGTCCCTGGCCGGCTCGGATGTGGTCCGGCACCCGGTGGAGCTGTACACGGCCGGCCTCCTGGTGGCCGCGGCGGTGATCCTGACCCGTGCCTCCCGGGGTCGAGCCGGTCTGGCTCTGGCCGCGGCTGCAGGCGCCCGCCTCCTGACCGAGGGTCTCCGCCCCGGCCTGGGAGACGGCCCCGCTCCCTGGTACGGGGCGGGCGTGGCGGCAGGTATCGGGTGGTTCCTGGTCCGGCGGCGGGGCCCCCGCCCGCCTCAGGCGGCCGCCCGGCGATGAAAGTGGTCGGAGCCGTCCTCCGAGACCATCCTGTTGCCGAGCGCGATGAGGC
>JBKHJQ010000302.1:0-3936 GCA_046538055.1 Actinomycetota bacterium | reverse complement strand
GGCAAGACCCGCATCGTGTGGCATTACCGGGCGGCTGATGAGCGGCGAACCTTCGAGATCCGCTACACCCTGAGCGGGCTCACCAAGATCTACGACGACTACGTCGACGTGTACCTGCAGGTATGGGGCCCCGAATGGACGGTGGGCCTGGAGAGGCTCATCGCCTCGATGGCGATACCCGCCGGAGCGGAGGAGGGCGAGGTCTACGTGTGGGGCCATCCCGCCTCGGTGGAGGGGGAGACATCGCTGGGGGCGTCGGGTGTGGAGCCGACGCTGGCAGCGAGCGGCATCCCTCCCGGCCAGTTCGTCGAGTTCCGGGTCGCCTTCCCCCGCCGGCTCCTCCTGGGCTCGGAGGGAGGGACCACCCTGCGGGGCGAGGGCCTGCCCATCATCCGGGACCAGGAGGTGCGGACGGCCCAGGCCTCGGCGGAGCAGTCCTCCCGCCGGAGAGCCGCCCTCATCTGGGGCCTGATGGCGGCGGCCCTGCCGGGCCTGGCCGCGGCCGCCTGGGTCTACTACGCCTACGGGAAAGAGCCGCGGGTGGGCTACGACCGTCCCTACGAGCAGGAGCCGCCCGACGGGCTGTCACCGGCCGAGGTGTCTGCCCTGCTCAGCCAGGGCAAGGTCGACGAGCGTTCCTTCACCGCCACCCTCTTCGACTTCATCTCCCGGGGCATCATCTCGGCTCGTCCCATCCAGACGGTGCGTTCCACGTTCCTGGGACTCCGCAACGAGCAGATCAGCGACCTCGAGCTGGATCTGGGAGAGGAGCCGGGTCCGCTCGCCGCCTACGAGCGGCACGCCTACAACGTCCTCCGCCGCGTGCTGGGCGACGGGCCCCAGCCTCTCCACGAGTTCCGGTCCCGCATCCGGGAGGATGCCCGGGCCAACGCCAAGACCTACGGTCTGTTCGCCGACGAGGTGCCCGCCGCCCTGGAGCGGCGCAAGCTGTTGGATCGGAGCGGGCGCAAGGTGGTGGCACTGGTGGCGATCGGATTCGTCGTCCTGGCCGGACTGGGCATCTTCCTCACCTCCGTCTTCACCGGTTCCCTCCTGTGGGACGGGCTGGTTCCCTTCGCGGTCTCTCTGGGGCTGCTGGTGAGTGGCTTCGTGTTCGCCGCCGCCGCCGCTCCCCGACGGGTGAGCGTTCGACGCACCCGGGCGGGAGCGCAGACAGCCGCCCGCTGGGAGGCCTTCCGCCGCTACCTGGCCGACTTCTCCCGCCTGGAGGAATCCCCCACCATCTCCCTGGCGCTGTGGGATCGCTACCTCGTCTACGGCATCGCCTTCGGCATCGCCGCCGAGGTGCTGGAGACCGCTCGGCTGCATGCCCCCGCCGAGCTGGCCGAGCAGTCCAGCCTCTACTGGTACGGGTCCCACGGCTACGGAGGCGGGAACACCGAGAACGCCTTCGTGGGTCTGGAGTCCGCCCTGAACGGTGCGTTCGCCCCTCCCGGTAGCTCCGGGAGCGGTGGAGGTTTCTCCGGCGGGGGAGGCGGGGGCGGAGGTGGTGGCGGGGGCGGTGCCTGGTAGTGCTCAACTTCGCCTATAAAACAGTCGATAGGGGACCGAATTCGTGCGAAGGGATCCTTCATGAAACACACAATCAGGCTGCTGTTCGCGGCATTGTTGGTACTTGTCGCGGCATGCGGGGACAGCTCCGCCGAGGAGACGACCACCACCGCCACTGCTGAGCCCACCACTACGGCCGCGGACACGACGCCCACGACCGACACGACCGCTCCTCCCACCACCGAGGAGGAGGCCACCACCACCACCGCTTCCGGGTCGGAGACGGAGGCGTCCGGCGACCTGGCCAGCCTCCAGGCGGCCATGGCCTCCAGCTCGGAGGCGGCGCCCTCCCGGATCGAAGGGGTCATCGCCCTGAGCCTCCCCGGAGGGGAGTCGGCGGAGATGCCGATGTCGGTGCAGGTAGACCCCGACACGGGCGACACCGCCATGACGATGGACATGGGCGCAATGGCGGACGTCGGCGGCGGCGAGGAGATACCTCCCGAGATGGCGGAGCTGATGGGGACGATGGAGATGCGCCAGATCGGCGACACCGTCTACCTCAAGTTCCCCTTCTTCACCGCCTTCCTGGGCGCGGAGACCGAGTGGGTCTCGATGCCGGCCGAGGAAGGCGACGACGTCACCGATGACATGACCTCGGGGGCTGCGCCCTCCGACCCGAGCAACTTCCTCGAGTCCTTCTCCGACGTGGAGGGCTCGGTGGAGGAGCTGGGCACCGAGGAGATCCGCGGGTTCTCCACCACGCACTACCGGCTGGTCGTGAACGAGGATTGGCAGGAGCACCTCTCCGACGAGGAGCTGGCCGAGCTGGAGGAGCAAGGTCCCCTCCCGGAGGCGTCCTTCCCCATCGAGCTGTGGGTCGACGGTGACGGGCTGGTCCATCGCATGTCCATGGAGATGACCGCCGAGGCGATGGGCGAGACCGATGACGAGCTGGAGAGCATGACCATGACCTTCGACTTCTTCGATTTCGGGGAGTCGGTCACGATCGAGCCTCCCCCGGCCGATCAGGTCACGGACATGTCCGAGCTGTCGGTCCGCTCGGCACCCTCGAGCCCTGACCACCCCCCAGGCGTTCTCGCGCATCATCTGCGGCCTATCGGCCGCAGATGATGCGCGAGAACGGGGTCAGTCGCCACCCGTGGTAGACTGACCACTTCCCATCCAGGACCTGCAGGTGCTTCGCGCCTGCTCGACCGGATATCGATCCCCGCGTGTGTACGGAGTGCGACGGGTCGACGCAGATCCCGTACTACGCAGCCCCCGTTGTCGGGGCCAGGAGATATCCATGCAGAACTTCGCCGACCTCGGCGTGCCGTCCCGGCTCGTCGACCGTCTCGACTCGAAGGGGATCCGATCCCCGTTTCCCATCCAGACAGCCTCCATTCCCGACGCCCTCGCGGGCCGGGACATCCTGGGTAGGGCTCCCACCGGTTCCGGCAAGACCCTCGCCTACGGGCTTCCGCTCCTCACGCGTGTGAGCAAGTCGGAGCCACGCCGTCCCCGGGCGCTGGTGCTGGCTCCCACCCGGGAGCTGGCCGACCAGATCGCTACCGAACTGATCCCGCTCGCCCAGACGATGAAGCGCTGGGTGCTGGCCGTCTACGGCGGTGTGGGCTATGACTTCCAGCGGCGCCAGCTCCGCCGGGGCACGGACGTCCTGGTGGCGACACCCGGCCGTCTCATCGACCTGGTGGAGGAAGGCTCGCTCACCCTGGCGGCCGTCGACATCGTGGTGGTGGACGAGGCCGACCGGATGGCGGACATGGGCTTCATGCCGCAGGTGAGGCGTCTCCTGGATCAGACGTCCTCGGAGCGCCAGACCCTCCTCTTCTCGGCCACCCTGGACGGGGAGGTCGCCGAGCTGACACGTCGGTATCAGCGGGATGCGGTGCGCCACGAGGTGGAGGGCGACGAAGACCACGGCGACGCCGCCCACTACTTCTGGAACGTGGACCGCGAAGACCGGGTGCGCATCACCGCCGACATCATCTCGTCGTCGACTCCGTCCATCGTCTTCACACGCACCCGGCGCGGCGCCGAGCGGGTGGCACGCCAGCTGTCGAACGCGGGAGTCCGGGCCGAGTCCATCCACGGCGGACGCAGCCAGGGTCAGCGCACCCGGGCACTGGCCGCCTTCTCCTCTGGCCGGGCGTCGGCTCTGGTGGCCACCGATGTGGCGGCACGAGGCATCCACGTGTCCAACGTCGCCAGCGTGGTCCACTACGACCTACCCACCGACTACAAGGACTACCTCCATCGCTCCGGGCGCACTGCCCGGGCGGGAGCCGACGGCGTGGTGGTCTCCCTGGTCATGCCCGACCAGCGGCGTGAGGTGCGTACCCTCCAGCGCTCCATCGGCCTGGACCAGGTCAGCCACGACCCGGCCGAGGACTGGTTGAC
>JBKHJQ010000301.1:0-3944 GCA_046538055.1 Actinomycetota bacterium | reverse complement strand
GTTGGAGTACCCGGTCGTGATCACCGTTCCCACCGCCGGCATCACCGAGCGCACGGGCTTCTCCATCCCCGCCTGGCTGGGGACGCTCCTCCTCCTGGTGCCCGCCTTCGGCCTCATCTACCTGGCACTGGGAAGCGGGGCCGCCGAGTGCGGCCAGGGCACCGCCCTGGCGGCCGACCGGGTCACGGGCGTGGCGGAGAACTGCGACGGGACCGCCTTCGAGGGAAGGGGCCCGGCCGGAGGCGCCGGCGCCGATTTCATCGCGATGGGAGAGACCGTCTACGCCGAATGTGCCGGCTGCCACGGGCCGCAGGGCCAGGGTCAGGGCAACTTCCCCGCTCTCACCGGAGTGCTGACCACGTTCTCGTCCTGCACCGACCACATCGAATGGGTCAGCCTGGGCTCGAACGGCTTCCGGGCGGAGGGCAACTCGACCTACGGGGACACCGGCAAGGCCATCGCCGGGGGGATGCCCTCTTTCGGGGGAAGCCTCTCCGAGGAGCAGCTCGCCTCGGTGGTGGCATTCGAGAGGGTTCGTCACGCCGGCGCCAACCCCGAGGAGGTCCTGGCCGACTGTGGCCTGGTGGAAGGCGAGGACGCCGAGGGCGAGGAGGGATCGGAAGGCGACGGGGAAGAAGGCGGCGAGGAGGGCGACACCACCGACACCACCGGTGCCCCCGACGGCACCACACCCACCACCGCCCCCACCGAGGCGGCGGCCGGCTGAGTCAGGCCCGGCCCGCCCGCCGCATTCGCCGCAGGGCGGAACGCAGGGGCCGTTCCCGGATCATTCCTTCCGCCAGCACATCGCCGTCGGGGCCCAGCACCACCGGCACCCGCCAGGCGTAGAGACGGACGAGATCGTCGTCGGAGCCAATGTCCACCGTCTCCACCTCGATCCCGAAGCGTCCTGCCGCCCGGCGCACCACCGGCTCCGCCTCCTCACACAGATGGCAGCCGGGAGACGTCACGAACTGCAGAGATTTTTCTCTCAAGTTCATTTCATCCCGCACCGATGTATGATGGCAGCGAGAGAGAGACAGCTCCGCCAGTCATACCAAGGGCACGTTCAAGACCCTTAGGTGTGATCGGATAGCCTCCCAGCCCGCCCCACGGCGGAGCACTCTCTCGTAGACGGGGTCCTGTCGCCCAAACAGGGCCCCGTCGCCTTTTTTGGGGGGCGTCGGGAGTCTCGGTCGCCCCCTCATCGCCCGGTTGCCGGGACCGGTCGCCTCCCGGGTAGCCTCACCCGCCAATGCGACCCGCCACTGCCTTCGTGATCCTCGTCCTCCTGGCCCTGATCGCGGTGGCAGGCGTGGTGTGGCTCATCCGCCTTCAGTAGACCCCACCACCGAAACCGGGGTCCCCTCCCCCAGACCCAGGCCCTCGTCCGCCCTGCCCGCTCGCACCGCCAGGGCGACGAGTCCCGACGAGTCGACGTGGAGGAGGGCCTCCCCCTCACCCACGTCCCCGTAGGCGGTCACCCACCGGAGCTGATGGAGGTGGGCGCCGATCTTGACGGTGGCGGTCATCCCGGGGGCGAGACCCACCCCCGCCAGGTCACTCGGCGAGATGTTGGTCTGCACGTTCCCGAAGGTGTCGATCCACCACGCCTCTCCGGTGACGGTCCCGTTCTTCGTCTCCGGGAGGGGCAGGAGGAGGGGCACCACCTGATCGGATCCCAGCTCCGGGCCCAGCTCCTCCAGGGGAGCCTCCCCGGAGGCGAGGAGGGCGGCAGCGGGCCCGAACACGTCCCGACCGTGGAAGGTCTCCCCGTCGGAGGGAATGCGGGCCTCCTCGTTCTCGATGGCCACGATCCGGCCCGCCCCGCCCATGAGGGCCACCGCCGGTGACAGGAGGCCGTTGTCCGGCCCCACGAAGAACCCCCATTCCGTCTCGGCGGCGATGGCCTTGCGATCGGTCCCCACTCCCGGGTCCACCACCGCCAGCACCACGCCACGGGGCAGGTACTGGATGGAGCGGGTGAGGGCCAGCGCCCCTGCCCGAACGTCACCCCGGGGCACGGAGTGGGTCACGTCGACGACCCGGGAATCCGGCGCCAGGGTGGCCAGCACCCCGTGTACCACTCCCACGAACTCGTCCCGGTACCCGAAGTCGGAGAGAAACGATATCGGCAGGCTCATACACCGACCACGCTAGCCATCGTCGGCGACGCTCCCACCGGCCCTCCCTATCCTGACCTGCGATGAGCCCGCACGAACAGCTCGCCCAGGACCTCGCCTCCTCCTCGGTTGTCATGCTCCTCGGCGCACTCGACACCGGGAAGACGACCATGGCCCGCCGCATCGCCCGCCACGCCGTCGGTCTCGGCCGGGTGGTGGGAATGGTGGATGCGGACGTCGACAACTCCAGCATCGGCCCTCCCACCTGCGTCGGGCTGCAGATCGTGCGCCGGCCCGACGACCTGGAAGGCACGCCCCGGGCGGATGCCCTCCATTTCGTGGGGACTCTCAGCCCGGCCCGCCTGGTGCTCCAGCAGGTGATAGCCACCGCCTCCATGGTGGAGAGGGCGAAGGAGGGCGGGGCGGACCTGGTGATCATCGATACGACGGCCACCGTCTCGGGGGTGGCCGGGGAGACATTGAAGTACCACAAGATGGAGCTGTGCCGACCGGAGCGGGTGGTGGCACTGCAGAGAGGCAGTGAGATGGAGCCCATAGTGGGCATGCTCAACCGGTTCTTCTCCGTCGACGTGGAGGTTCTGGGAGCGGAGCCGGACATCACCGTCCGCTCCCCCGACGAGCGGGCCGCCCGACGGTCGGAGGGGCTGGCGGCCGCGTTTGCCGGGCCCCTGGAGAGGTGGCGCGTCCGGCCCACCGTCTTCGCCCCCACCCTCCCCACGGGGCTCGACCTGGAGCGCCTGGATCAGCTCGTGGTGGGCGTGCACGACGGGAGCGGCCATTGCCTGGGCCTGGGTCGCCTCGAGTACGAGGACGGGACGGTGAGGGTCCTCACCAATGTCGGGGAGGGGATGAAGGGCCTGCGCCTGGGGTCGGTCCGGATCGACCTGAGGACCTTCGAGACCCGCCCCGTCTCCCTCCGCGAGGTCATGTTCGGAATCTGAACGTGTTACGTGTTACGTGTTGCAGCGCCCGGCGAACCTGACGGGAGTGGCCCCGCACTTCCCCTAACGGGCTACCCACTCCGACCTGCTCCACGGGCGCTGCACGAGGGAACTTACGGACGGTGCGGCGCTCCCGTCAACCTGGTCGATATCCTCAATCCGTGAGTGTGAGACATCGTAGGCCAGCGTATACCAACGTGATTTCCGTGGTTTTCCCCACTCTCCACAGGTTTCCACAGGGTTTGTCCACAGGGGGGTGTCGAGAAGTATCTAGGGGGTCTTTTCGCGTCTTCCGAAGGCGAGCGACACGAGCGGCCGGAAGCTGATCTCCACCATCTGGTAGATCTCCCCCAGCAGGCCGTCCAGCTCCCGGAAGGAGGCGTCGGCGGCCACCCGACCCCTCAGCACCAGCGCCCCTTCGGCGTCCAGGGCGAAGTGCACCCTCCAGGTGGGATGATTGCGGCGCAGTGCCAGGCGGTAGGCATCTGTGGCGGGCGGGGGCGGAGCTGGAAGGACGTAGGCCTCCGCCCCGATCGTGTAGGTGCCTTCCTCCCACCACACCGTGGTGGCATCCCGGACCGTCTGGCGCATGCGGGTTGCCCACCGGCCCTCCACCTCCTCGGCATACTCGACGTCCCCGTCGGGGTCCGCCAGCCACGCCTCGATGGCCCCCTGCAGGGGAGACGTCTCAGCCACGGGCGGCGACGACACCGGAGTAGAGCTCCAGGAAGCGGCCGACCGTGTTCTCCCAGGAGAAGCGCTCTGCCCACTCCACGGCCTGCTTTCCCATCAGCTCCCTCTGGGCGGGATCACCCAGTATCTCGCCGAGGGCGTCGGCGTGGTCGGCGGGGTCCCATCC
>JBKHJQ010000300.1:0-3945 GCA_046538055.1 Actinomycetota bacterium | reverse complement strand
GTGCCCGCCTGGGCGTCGGTGGCCGTCTGGGATGAAGCCACGTCCAGGTAGTAGGGGAATGCAGACTGGAAGTCACCCTCCTCGAAGTAGCGCTCGGCCAGGGCGATGCGCATGCCGTCGATCTGGGGGTGGTCCTGGTTGGCGGCGATGACGGCGGCCAGCGTCTCGTTGGAGTAGCTGGAGGGATCGCCCTCCAGGGCGTCGGCCACCCCGGAGGAGGCGTCGGGCCGCTCCACCAGGAAGGCGCCGGCCGCCACCACCACGACGACGAGGGCAGCGGCCAACAGGGCGGCGCCGGTCGCCACGCGGCGGGGAGAGCGTGGTTGGGGCCCGGTGGGGGAGCCCAGGGTGTCGAGCGCGGCGCGAATCTCATCTGCCTCCGCCCGGTATGCGGAGCGGAGCTGGGCGGCGGGGGCGGGCCCGATCTCCCCGGAGGCCTGCTGGGTGGCGAGCTCGTCCAGATCCCGTTTCACCTGTGAGAGGCGCTCCTCCATCTCGCGACGCTCCCGGGGCACATCCACCCCCCGCCGGCTCCGCCGCAGCGTGAGTGCCAGGCCGACGCCCGCTCCCAGTGCCAGGAGAGGCACGAGCCACAGCGCCACGGTGGAGGTGCTGAGGCCGGGGGAGAGGAGGAGAGACCCCGGATAGGCGCCCAGCACCTCATCGATGGCCTCCTCCCGGCTGGCTCCCTCCTCCAGGGACTGGCGGAGGATGGCCATCATGTCCCGGGCCATGGGGGCGGGAGAATCAGATATCGGAACACCCTGGCAGACAGGGCAGCGGATCCGGGAGCCGATCTCGGTGGCCGCGTCCGGGGAGGGCTCGTATGCCACCAGCAGGGCCACCAGGGCGGCCGCCATCAGCAGCAGGCTGATGCCTCTCCAGGGGAGGGGGCGGGAGAGCACGGTGCCTGCCTCGGCGGTGTCAGTCACCGACAGGCTCCCGCTGAGGCGCGGGGGAGCGGGACGTCCGGCGCGCCTTCACCGCCCAGAAGCCGCCCGCCGCCGCCACCAGGCCCCCTACCCACAGCAACCAGATGAGGGGGGAGGTGTCGGCCTGGAGGCGGATGCCCGACGAGTCGATGTTGAGAAGCGTGAGGTAGAGATCACCGCCGGGGCGGGACATGACCGCCGGGGAGGGGATGCCGGTGGGATCGTTGCCGAAGTAGTTGGCCCGGGGCGCCAGCTCCGTCACCGGGGCGCCGTCCCGGCTGACCTGGATTGTGGCCCCCACCACCTGCTTGGAGGGCTCGGTTCGCTGGAAGGGAGACTGGTAGGTGAGCTGGTAGCCAGCGAAGCTGAAGGAATCCCCCGGCTGGAGATCGACGGTCTGGTGGGTGGCCAGGTTGGAGGCGAAGGCCAGCCCCAGGGCCACCAGCGCCACTCCCACATGCGACAACTGGCCGGCCCAGAACCCCTGGTCGGCGGCCATGACGTGGCGCATCTCGGCCCCCAGGGTCCGGCCGGTGGCCCGGGTCCTCCGTCCGGCCGTGTCCACCAGGTGGCGGACGATCACCCCGATCGCGAAAACGGAGGCCACCACCGCCAGCACCACCCAGCCGATCCGGGTGATGGCCACCGCCGTGGCCAGCCCCGCCAGGAGCGCCGCCTGGAGCGGTCCCCGGATGCGCCGCCACACCAGCGCCCCGGAGGCATGACGCCAGGGGGTGATCGGCCCCACACCCATCAGCAGCAGGAGGGCGAACGAGAGGGGCACCGTCAGGGAGACGTAGAAGGGCTCTCCCACCCCCACCTGGGTGCCCGTGAAGGCCTCGAGGATCAACGGGTAGATGGTCCCCACCAGGACCACCAGGGCGAACACGGTGAGGATCAGGTTGTTGGCCAGGAAGGACCCCTCCCGTGAGGCGAAGCTGTCCAGCCGGGGGGCGGAGGAGACGAGGTGCGACCGGGTGGCGAACAGCGAGAAGGACCCGGCCAGCACCGCCACCAGGAAGGCGAGGAGCACGGGGCCGATGGCCGACTGGGTGAAGGAGTGGACGGAGGTGATCGTCCCCGAGCGCGTCAGGAAGGTCCCCAGGATCGTGAGGGCGAAGGCGGAGATCACCAGCACGAAGTTCCAGGCCTGCAGCATGCCCCTCCGTTGCTGCACCAACGAGGAGTGGATGAAGGCGGTGGCCACCAGCCATGGCATGAGCGAGGCGTTCTCCACTGGATCCCAGGCCCAGTATCCGCCCCACGACAGCACCTCGTAGGCCCACCAGCCCCCGAACAGGATCCCCAGGGTGAGGAAGCTCCAGGCCACCATGGTCCAGCGACGGGTGCGGCGGAGCCACTCCGGTCCGGGCTGGGAGAGGGCCAGGGCGCCGATGGCGTAGGCGAAGGGGGTGGTGAGCCCCACGTATCCGACGTAGAGGAGGGGCGGGTGGACGGCCATCAGGATGTGGTTCTGCAGCAGGGGATTGGGCCCCAGACCGTCGGCGGGGGCCTGGGCGGCCGCCCAGGGGATAGGGCTGGAGGCGAGGCAGCGGTCGGCCGAGGCCTCCACGCACACCTCGAAGGGGTTGGCCACCGTCAGCATCAACCCGAAGAAGAACACGCCCACCAGGCCCATGACCGCCAGGGCAGCGGCCGACAGCGGGTCGCGGCGGCGGCTGTGGTCGCGCCACACCAGCCAGGTGAATGCGGCCAGGACCAGCCCCCACAGCACGATGGAGCCCTCCAGGGCGGACCAGGCACTGGCCACGTTGAAGGGGAACGGGGTGGCGCGGGCGTGATTGCCGGCCACATAGGCGAGGGAGAAGTCGTCGAAGAGGAGCGCCGCCTCCAGCACCACCATCGCCCCGATTGCCCCGGCCAGGGTGAGCAGGGCGGGGCGCCGCAGATCCCGGGGTGCCTCGGAGCCCCGGCGCAGGTCGGCCGCGGCCCGGGCACCGCCCACCACCAACCAGACCGTTCCGGCCAGGGCCACGACCAGGGCGAGGACGCCGACCGACGCCAGCATCAGCTTTCCGTTTTCGCGCACCAACTGCGGCCTATAGGCCGCAGTTGGTGCGCGAAGATGCCTCGGGGACGGTTCATTGCTCGAATCCTCCCCCCTCTTCGGGGATCGAGTAGTTCTCGTCGTGACGGATCACGGCCTCCTCGCCCCGGAACCGGTCCTGGTTCCAGGCCCCTTCCACCAGCACGGGCGCTCCTTCCTGGAACATGGGTGGCACCCGGCCCTCCAGGTCCACGCTTACCTGGGCGATTCCGTCGGAGATGGCGAAGCTGGTCACGTGGCCGTCCTCCCGGATGGATCCCTCCACCACCGTCCCCGCCAGCCGGAAGTGGGTGCCGTCGGGGAAGTCGGCTTGCTGGGCCACCGCCTCGGACGGGTAGAGGTAGTAGGTGAGCCCCGACGAGAGGGACGTGATCATCAGGGTCACGACCAGGGCCACCACTCCCACGGCGCCGATGAGGACGAACCGGCGGTGGGTCATGCCTTCACTCCCCGGGCGACCCCCGGCGCCGTCGGGCCTCGATCCAGGCGGCGTAGGTGAGGATGGCGCCGTAGGTGAGGACGTAGGTCACGATCACCTCCACTTCAGCCATCACCCACCTCCAGGCGGGGCGGCTCCACGCCGGCGCCCGCCACCGACTCGGGCCTCGCGGTCTCCTCCTCGGCTCGCATCAGCTGCATGCGCATGCCCAACAGGACCAGGTAGACAACTGTGAGAGCTCCCAGGTTGAACAGCATCGCCACCAGCATCTCACCCGGCATGGTGACGCCATCGGGGCGGATGCTCTGGCCCTGGTGCAGGCCCCGAAAGAGGTTGACGGAGAAATACACCAGGGGGACCTGGATCACAGCCACGATCCCCAGGAGGGAGGAACGGGCGGCGGCCGACTCCGGGTCGGTGGCGGTGCGGCGGAGGGCCAGGTATCCGAGGTACACGAAGAACATGAGGGCGGTGGTGGCCATGCGGGGGTCGGCCCAGTCCCAGTA
>JBKHJQ010000299.1:0-3961 GCA_046538055.1 Actinomycetota bacterium | reverse complement strand
AGACGAGCGAGGACGGCGTCATGGTCTGGCAGATGGATCCCGCCGCCGAGGATCCCGTCCGCCCCTCCGCCGTGTCCGAGACGTCCTCGTCCATCCTCCTGCCGATCCTGGTGGCCCTGGGTGTGCTGCTGGCAGGCGGAGCGGTGGCGGCGGCGATGATGGTGCGGCGTCGCAGCTCGGCGCCCACCGAGGGGGTGGCGATGCCGGGGGCCGAGCCGCAGGGCGAAGAGGGACCCGCCTGAGGCACCCGGGGCCCCGCTGTGGCGGCCGGTCCCTGAGTCGACCGCCCCAACCGGCGCGGATTGTGGCAGTCTTGGGTTCGTAGCGAACCGAGAGGACTCGATGGAGACCTGGGATGCCGTCCGTGCCCGCCGCAACGTCCGCCACTACGACGACCGGCCCATCCCGCCCGAGCTGTTGGACCGGATTCTGGATGCCGCCCGGCGAACACCATCCGCCAGCAACCGCCAGCGCTGGGACTTCGTGGTGGTGACCGATCGCGACACCCTCCGGGACCTCTCGGAGGTGTGGCAGGGCGCCGGTCACGTCGCTCGCTCGGCGGCCACCATCGCCCTGGTCGCGCCCGAGGAGAGCGAACCCCGGGACCGCGAGTCGGTCCAGTACGACCTGGGGCAGGTCACGATGAGCATCATGCTGGCCGCGGCCGACGCCGGCATCGGCTCGGGCCATGCCGCGGTGCGTGACCAGGATCTGGCCCGCCAGATCCTGGGACTACCCCCGGACCGGTTCTGCGCCTGGATGGTGGCACTCGGCTACCCGGCCGACCGCCCGCTACGCCCTATCGCCTCCCCTGATCGGCGTCCGTTCGACGAGGTCGTGCACCGGGAGCGCTGGCAGCACTGACCCCCGCCGGCGGGACTCAGGCGAATACCGTGCGAGGTCGCTCCTGTAGCTGCCCGTCCACGTAGACGTCCACCTTCTCGTCGTAGAAGCAGATGAGCCCGGCGATCCGATCGGACTCGTGGGTGGGGAAGGGGTAGCTCCAGACCAGATCCTCGTGGCGCCGCCCCCCGGCCACCACCGACCAGTAGCGGGCGGTGCCCTTGTAAGGGCACTCGGTCCGCCGCTCCGAGGGCTCCAGCAGACCGAGGCGCACGTCCGGCTTGGGGAGGTAGTAGCGAACCGGCAGCCCCGTCTCGAAGAGGAGGGTGGGGCGATGGGTGTCGGCCACGGTGGTGCCCTCCACCTCGATGCGGATGTGGCGGGAGCCGGCCAGGATGTCGACCCGCTTGTAGGGGTCCCGGGGATGGACGTAGACCTCCTCGTCCTCCTCCAGCCAGTGGTCCATCGCCTTCCAAACCAGGGCGATGTACCCCCGGATCTCCTCCAGGGGCGACCCGGGATAGGAGTATGCCCCCTTCTCCACCTGGTGGTGCCCGGTCTTGACCGTGTACCAGCGGGACTCGCCCAGCGCCGGCGACGAGCCAGACCCGTCCTCGGGAACGAGACCGGCGGAGACGTCCTCCTCCGGGAAGTAGTAGGTGGGGTAGTAGGGCTTCTCCCACACCATCAGGACATCGGTGGAGTCGGCTACCACCTCCCCGCCCAGGATCGCCCTCACCCGCTTGAGGGACCTCTCGGTCCGCACCCGGCCGCGCTGTGTCATCTCGACTCTCCTTCAGGGTCGCTCTCTCTACCAACCGGGCGGCGGCGCATACGATTCCGCAGCATCCGTCGCATCGGTCCGGCACAATCGGGACCACACGACTCGAGGAGGACGATGAGCATCTCCAAGACCCGCGGACTGCTCTATCGGGTCGCCCGACTCCTGGGCGACTTCCAGGCGGCCCGGCGGGGCCGGGTAGGAAAACGGGTGATGCGCCGCCTGGCCGGAAAGGCCACGGGCCGGGGCCTGAGAAGGCTGTTCCGCTGACCCGCAGGCCACGCCGCCGTCCGGCTCGGCGTGGGTGCCCGGACGGGACGGGGGTTCAGCTCCGATTCTCGAGGAAGGCTGCCAGGCGTTCCGTCGCCCTTCGCAGTCTCCGGAAGTAGGTGGATCTCCCGAGGTGGAAGGCGCGGGCGGCCGCTTCGTGGGTCAGGCCAGACGCCATGTAGCCCGTCTCCAGGATCGAGCGCAGCAGTTGCTCGTCCCCGGTATCCCCGAAAGCCCCGGCCGTAGCCTCCTCCAGGAGGCTACGGACCGAGTCGGCCCTTTCCGCCACGGTGCTTCCCCGGGCCAGGGGGCTGGCCGCCAGATCCGCCGGCCGGTGGAAGCACTTGAGCACCCTCCTCACCTCCTCCAGGGTGTCGACCGGTGGCACGGGATCCAGGCCAAGATCTCGATAGACCAGCGAGAGGACGTGCCCCGCCACTCCCCCGTCCAGGGAGAGGACATAGGATCGAACCGCCTGCTCCCCGTCCGTGGCGTCCAGGTGCGTGACCCTCCGGTAGCCCATCGCCTCTAGAAAACCGAGCTGGGCGCCATTTCCCGGGTATCCGTAGCCGTACACCCGCCGCACCTCACCCTCCCACCGGCCCAGGATCACCGAGTTGCCCACCGAAGCCCGACCCGGGATCCACCTGAGCGGGATTCCCACCCTGTTGAGCAGAGAGGGCGCGTTCGAGGCGCGGGCATGGTCGAGCCACGAGCCGAGAACAGGATCCTCGTCCGCCCAGGCAGGAGCGTCCTCAGCCGTCACGTAGATTCCGACTCCGGTGAGTTCCCCGTCCCGATCCCGCACCGCCACGATGTGCTGGGGAGACCGCTGGAACCATCGGCGCACGAGCTCCCAGCGCCGGGGCTGGCTGGGGGCCACCGCCGCCTCCACGAGCTCCTCGTCCCCGGGAAGGACTCCACCCGCCCGGTGGGTGGCGGCCGACTCCACCCCCAAACCCCACCGGATGCGGGGGTCGTCCACCAGCCGTGCCATCTCCGAGATCATCCGGTTCTCCCCCCTCCGGGCCCGGGCGTGGAGATGGTCTGCCAGGCGCCGTCGCAACTGGCGGTAGTGAGCGGGGTCCTCCGCTCTCAGGAGGGTGCGGACGGCCTCCCTGACACGGGCGTGGAGGACGATCCGGCCGTTCAGCTCCTCACTGAATGACACACCCCGCAACCATCTCTCGGCGGCGGGAGGATCGACGTCGGGGACCATCGCCTCCAGCATCGAGGCGTCCACCAGATGACCGACCGACGCCGCCGCCAGCACATCGAAGTTCGAGGTGGACCTGTCGTTGCCTATCAGCCGCTGGAAGATCATCTCGGCGATGCCCTCGTCGTCGCCCACTTGGCTGGGTTCGAGACCCCCACCCGCCGAGGCGGCGTCGGCGGCCACGGTCAGGGCAAGCGGCTCTCCCCGAGCCCAGTCCAGGAGGGCCTCGTCCGCCTCCACACCTCGCCTTCGCAGAAGCAAGGCAGCCTCGTCGCGCGGGAGGGGACCCAGCTCGAGAGCGGCGGCCAGGCGATCCCAGGGAGGAGATCTCCAGCTTTCCGCCGGGCGCCGGCGGGAGGCGATGACGACCCGCCAGGAGTCCAGGACCCCCTGCAGGGTCGACCGGAGACCGGCGTCGATGCCCTCCACCTGCTCGTAGGTGTCGACCATGAGCAGACCCGCCACACCCTCCCCGGTGTCCGACAGATGGGAGAGGACGGCATCTCCGACATGGGGATCGCGCCCGTCCACCCACCGGACGACGTAGCCGCACCCAACCGCCCGGCGACGCGCCTCTCTCAGGACCGCGCTCTTCCCCACTCCACCGGGACCATGCAGGATCAGGACCCGGTGGGGGCTGCCTGCTTTCAGGAAGGCGTCTACGCGCCGCATCTCGGCAGACCGCCCCGAGAAGAGCTCTGCGTCACGCCGCTCAACGACCCTACCCAGCGATTCGGCCGGGCTCACTCGGACCGCAACCTCGGTGACATCGAACCGCGAGGAGCCTACCAGCAGATATTGAGACTGATCCGGGACTGACAACAGGCCCCGGTCCTGACACGGTGATGGCG
>JBKHJQ010000298.1:0-3979 GCA_046538055.1 Actinomycetota bacterium | reverse complement strand
GGCAAGACGATGCTCTTGGGAGCCCTCCGCCTCCTCCTGGGCGGTGACGCCCGCTCCGATCTGGTGGGCCCCTTCGGCGATGAGGCCGTGGCGGAAGGGCGCTTCCTGGGACAGGACGGGGAAGAGATAGGCGCCTCCCGGCGACTGCCCCGGGACGGGCGGAGCCGGGCATACCTGGACGGCTCGATCGCCTCTGCCCGGGCCCTGGAGGAGCGCGTGGCGGGCCTGGTGGAGGTGGTAGGACAGCATGACCACCTCTCTCTCAACCGCCCCGCCGAGGCGCGCAGCCTGGTGGACCGCGCCCTGGACGAGGAGGGCCGGGAGGCGTGGCGGGCCTACCGTGAGTCGTGGGCCGAGCTCTCCGAGTCCCGGGAGGCGAGGGACAGGCTGGGAGGTGATCGGGCCGCCCTCGCCCGGGAACTGGATCTGGTCACGTTCCAGGCCCAGGAGATAGAGGAGGCGGGTTTCGAGCGGGGAGACGACGAGGAGCTGGCCCGCCTGGGGGATCGCCTCCGTCATGCCGAGGAGATCGCCTCGCTCCTGGCCGGGGCCCTCCGTTCCCTGGACGCGGGGCGGGACGGGGCCGGCGAGGCGGTGGCTTCGCTGCGGCGGGCCTCCCGCCTCGACGGGGAGCTGGAAGGCATCTCCGAGGCACTGGCCGGGGCGGCCGACGGGCTCAACGTCCTCTCCCGGGACCTGCGGGACGCCGCCGAGGGGGTGGAGCTCGATCCGGGCCGGTTGGAGGAGGTGGAGCGCCGGCTGACCCAGCTCGGCGAGCTGCGCCGCAAGTACGGGAAGACCCTGGACGAGGTGCTGAGCTTCGGACGGGAAGCCGCCCGACGCCGTGACGAGCTGGCCGGCTTGCTGGAGCGGGCCGACGCCATCGATCAGGAGGTGGAGAAGGCGGAGAGGGACGTCCGGGAAGCAGGCCGCCGTCTCCTGCAGGCACGCCAGCGGGCCGGGGAGAGGCTGGCGGGGGAATGCGTCCGCCACCTCCGTGACCTGGGATTCAAGGACCCGCTGCTGGTGACCGAGGTGCAGGAGTCCGATCCTGCCCCGGGAGGAGCCGACTCGGTGCGCCTCCTCTTCGCCTCCGACTCCCGTTTGGCTCCCGGAGCGGTATCGGCGGTCGCCTCCGGCGGGGAGTTGAGCCGACTGGTGCTGGCCCTGCGGCTGGCGGGAGGCAGCGGCCACGCTCAGACCCTCGTCTTCGACGAGATCGATGCCGGCATCGGAGGAGCGACGGCCCTGGCCCTGGGGCGGAAGGTCGCCCGGCTGGCCGCCGACCGCCAGGTCCTGTGCGTGACCCACCTGCCACAGCTGGCAGCCTTCGCCGACCGCCATTACGTCGTCCAGCGGGACGAGAACACCGCCACCGTCCGGCGGGTCGAGAATGGGGAGAGGGTGGCAGAGCTGGCCCGGATGCTGGCCGGGCTCCCCGAGTCGGACCGCGGGCGGGAGGCGGCCGAGGAGCTGCTGGAGATGGCGAGGGTCGGCTGAGCCGGATGGCCGCTACGCTGGCCGTATGGGTTGGAAGCACATCGAGGTCACGAACACCCCGCCCCGGATGACCCTGACCCTCAACCGTCCGGAAAGGCGCAACGCCCTGAGCCTGGACGCGATGACGGAGGTCACCAAGGCCATCCGGGAGGTACCGGACGAAGCGCGGGTGGTGGTGATCGCCGCCGGCGGACCGGCCTTCTCGTCGGGGCACGACCTCTCCGAGATGGTGGAGCGTCCCCGCTCCTTCTACGACGAGCTGTTCGCGGTGTGCACCGACATGATGGAGACGATCCAGGCCATCCCCCAGCCCGTCATCGCCCGCGTGCACGGAGTGGCTACGGCCGCCGGATGTCAGCTCGTGGCCTCCTGTGACCTGGCGGTGGCGTCCACGGAGGCGTGGTTCGGAACGCCGGGAGTGAAGATCGGGCTCTTCTGCACCACCCCGGCCGTGCCGCTGGTCCGGGCCATAGGCCGCAAGCGAGCCATGGAGATGCTTCTCACGGCACGGGTCGTGGATGCGGATACTGCGCTGGCCTGGGGTCTGGTGAACAAAGTGGTGCCTCCCGACGCCCTGGACGAGGCCATCGACGAGTACGTGGAGACGATCGCCGGGTTCAGCGGCCACGTGATCGCCCTCGGCAAGGAGACGTTCTACCGCCAGGCGGGCCTCTCCCAGAGGGATGCCTACGCCGTAGCCCAGCCGGTGATGGCCGAGAACGCGGCCCAGGATCACGCCCGCGAGGGCATCACCGCCTTCCTGGAGAAGCGGCGCCCGGACTGGCCCGACTGATCAGCCGACCTTCCATGGCACGTGTCGACGTCACTGAGCTGACGCCCCTCCTCTTCCTCGAGAGGTCGTCAGAGGTGTTCGCCGAGAAGCCCGCAATCAGCTACCGGGACCGGAACTGGACCTACGGGGAGATGTCGGTTGCTGTGCAGCGCACCGCCGGGGGACTGGCCCGCCTGGGGGTGGGGGAGGGCGACCGGGTGGCCTATCTGGTGCCCAACCTTCCCGAGATGCTCATCGGCCACTTCGCCGTCCCGCTCCTGGGGGCGATCCTCGTCGCCATCAATACCCGGCTGTCGGGCCCGGAGATCTCCTACATCCTGCAGCACTCGGGGGCCAGGGTCCTGGTGGTGGACACGGACTTGGTGGATGCCATCGTTCCCCACCTGGCCGACTGTCCCGACCTCGAGACCGTCGTGCAGGTCCCCGACGCCGAGCCCATGGCGGACCTGCCCATCTCCACCCTGTCCCACGACGAGCTGGACGGGTGGGATGAAGCGGGCCTTCGGTGGGGGGTGGACGACGAGCTCCGTCCCATCTCGATCAATTACACGTCGGGAACCACGGGCCGACCGAAGGGCGTCCAGTACAGCCATCGGGGGGCGTATCTGAACGCTTTGGCGGAGCTCGTGCACGCTCGGGTAGCCTCCGACTCGGGGTTCCTGTGGACGCTGCCGATGTTTCACTGCAACGGTTGGTGCTTCACCTGGGCGACGGCGGCGGTGGGCGCCCGCAACGTGTGCCTGCGGTCGGTCGACTTCGACGAGATATGGCGGCTGATCAAGACGGAGGGGGTCACCCATTTCAACGGCGCGCCGCCCGTTCTCCAGGGGGTGGCCAATCACCCCCAGGCCGAGCCTCTTCCCCAAGGCTTCACGATCACCACCGCCGCCGCTCCCCCGAATCCCGGGACCCTGGGGCGTCTGGAGTCACTGGGAGCCCACATCGTCCACGTGTACGGGCTGACCGAGACCTACGGGCCCTACACGGTATGTGAGTGGCAGCGGGGTTGGGAGGAGCTGGCGCCCGAGGACCGGTCCCGGAAGCTGGCCCGGCAGGGGGTGGCGTACCTGGGCGCCGATCCGATCCGCGTGGTAGACGAGGAGATGAACGACGTCCCCCGGGACGGGGAGACCATGGGGGAGGTCGTGATGCGGGGGAACAACGTGATGATCGGCTACTACGCCGACCCGGAAGCGACCGAGCGGGCCTTCCGGGGCGGGTGGTTCCACTCCGGCGACCTGGCCGTGTGGCATCCGGACGGCTACATCGAGCTGCGGGACCGGGCCAAGGACATCATCATCTCGGGCGGGGAGAACATCTCCACCATCGAGGTGGAGCAGGCGATCCTCACCCACCCTGATGTGCTGGAGGCGGCGGTGGTGGCGATGCCCGATCCCAGGTGGGGAGAGCGCCCCAAGGCCTTCGTGGTGCTGAGAGAGCCCGGTCGTGTCACAGGTGAGGGCCTCATCGCCCACGTGCGGGAGCGTCTGGCCCACTACAAGGCCCCCGACGCGGTGGAGATAGTCGACGATCTCCCCAAGACATCCACCGGGAAGATCCAGAAGTACGTGCTGCGGGAAGGCGAGTGGGAGGGTCGCTCCGCCCGTATCAACTAGTCGTCGTCATCATCGCCATCGCCATCGCCATCGCCATCGTCATTGCGCCGATCCTCGTCCGGCTCCAGTG
>JBKHJQ010000297.1:0-4001 GCA_046538055.1 Actinomycetota bacterium | reverse complement strand
GACCGCCGCCAGTGCACGTCGGCCGTGTGGAAAGCCGGACCGGTTATCCACCACCGGCCAGCTGCCGGGATCCCCGTGGTTGAGCGGATCTCCTACGATCATCCACAATCCACACCCCCTACTACGTCTACGAATCTTCAAATATCATCGGGTAGCAAGAGAAGAAGGGAAAACACCCTGTGAGAATCCGAGCCGAACGGGACGACCTAGCCGATCTCTTCAGCCGGGCCAACCGTGCCATCGGCGCTCGCACCGCCATTCCCGTGTTGCAGGGTCTGCTGTGTGAGGTGACCGGGTCCAACCTGCGGGTCACGGGTACAGATCACGAGATGACCGTCAGGGCCGCGGCCGAGGTGGAGGTCATGGAGGAGGGGCGAGCCGTCATACCGGGTCGCCTCCTGGCCGATGCCGTGCGCCGCATGCCGGCGGGATCCGTCACGATCGGCCTGAGCGATGGCGAGGTGGAGATCCTGGGGAAGGGGCCTCGCTTCTCCATTCGTCCCCTGAACGCCGAGGATTTCCCGGAGATCTCCGAAACTGCGGGCGAAGGTGTTGAGGTGGATGGCGAGGAGCTGGCGGGGGCGATCGGCCAGGTGGTGGTGGCGGCATCGGCCGACACCGCCCGGCCCATCCTGACCGGGGTGCTGTTCGAGTCGTCCCCCGAGGGTTTGCGGATGGTGGCGACCGATTCCTACCGCCTGGCGGTGCGTGATCTGGCCGGGGTGGGGCTGGAAGGCACGGGCCTGGTGCCGGCCCGGGGACTGAGGGAGCTTCCCCGCACCATCGGCGCGGCCAAGGTCACTGCCCGCCTGGGCGAGCGGGAGGCAGTGTTCTCCTCGGAGCGGGGGACACTGCGGCTCCGCCTGATAGAAGGCTCGTTCCCGAAGTACCGCTCGCTCCTGCCCGAGAGCTATCCCAATCAGGTGATCGTGAAGCGAGAGGACGTCCTGGAGGCCTTGAGCCGGGTGTCACTGGTGGCCGAGGATCACATTCCCGTGCGCCTGAAGCTGACGGAGGGAGGAGTGGAAGTGGCCGTCAGCCGCCAGGATGTGGGCGGGGAGTCAGAGCACATCGCCGGGACGTACACCGGCTCCGATGAAGAGGTGAGCGTGGCGTTCAACCCGCGCTATCTGGCGGACGGCGTAGGTGCCATCGGAGGGGACGACGTCCGGATCCAGGTCATCGACGGGGTGCGACCCAGCGTGGTGGACGGAGGAGAGGGCGAGAGCTTCATCTACCTCCTGATGCCGGTCCGCGTCTGAGCGTGGAGCTCGCCTGGTTGGAGCTGATCGAGTTCCGCTCCTACGCCCATCTGCATTGGCGCCCGGACTCCGGTGTCAACCTCCTCATCGGACCCAACGGAGCGGGAAAGACCAATGCTCTGGAGGCCGTCGCCTATCTGGCAACTCTCCGTTCATTTCGCAATGTCACCGACGATGGCCTGATCGCGGATGGAGCGGATCGGGCCTACGTGCGAGGTGGGGTGGCACGGGCCGATGGGCGGGGGGAAGGACGGGTGGAAGCAGAGCTGGTCCGGGGGGGTGCCCGGCGGACCCAGGTGGACGGGCAGCGCCTCCGGCGCATCGCGGATCTGACAGAGGTGCTGCGTGTCGTCACGTTCCTGCCCGATGATCTGGACATCGTCAAGCGGGGCCCTTCCCGGCGGCGGGATCTACTGGACGAAGCGGCCATCCAACTGCGGCCCGCTGCGGCGGCGGACTTCGCCGAGTTCGACCGGGCCCTGCGCCAGCGCAACGCCTTCCTGCGGTCGGGTGCCGACGACGAGGTGACACTGTCTGTCTGGGACGAGAGACTGTCACAGGCGGGTGGCAGGGTGATGGCCAGAAGAGCGAACACCATGGCAGAGCTGGCTTCCCATATCGAGGATTCCTACCGCACGGTAGGCGACGACCGGGCATCCCTTCAGATCGTGTACGGATCGGAATGGGGAGCTTCCCCCGACCCCACCGTGGGAGCCTCCGCCCAGGCAGCCCGGCTGGCTGAGGCGGTCGCGTCCCGGCGGCGCCACGACATGGAACGGCGGGTCACCTCGGCGGGGCCGCACCGGGACGATCCCATATTGACCCTGGACGGCCACGATGTCCGGGTCCACGGCTCCCAGGGCGAGCAGAGAACCACGGCCCTGGCGCTGCGCCTCGCTGTCCATCGGAGTGTGACCGAGCGGGTGGGCTCTCCCCCTGTGCTGCTGCTGGACGACGTGTTCAGCGAACTGGACCAGGGAAGGGCCGAGCGCCTGGCCGCGGCTCTTCCCGAGGCCCAGACGCTGATCTCCTCCGCCCGGCCCGAGGACGTCCCCATCCGGGGAAAGCGCTGGGATGTCAGCCCCGGTCGACTGGAGGAACAGGCATGATCCCCTTCGAGGAAGCTCTCGCCTCCGCCCTCAACCAGCTGGGGCTGGGCGAGCCGGCGGTGATGCTGGAGGTACGCCGGGAGTGGGAGTCGGTGGCGGGAGCGCCCTGGGTGGGGAAGGCACATCCCTCGCATCTCCAGCGGGGTGTCCTGGTGGTGGAGGTATCGGAGCGAGCCCATCTCCCGTTGCTTCGCTATGCCGTCGCCGATCTGGAGCGTCGTCTGCGCGATCGATTCGGCTCGGAGAGTGTCCAAGGGGTGGAACTGGTGGTGGGCTCCCGGCCAGGAAGGGAATCTGTATGAGGCAGCGAAAACCCCTGGTGGAGAAGCGATGGGCTTGGGAAAAGGAGTCCTTCCCGGTAGACTTACACAAGTGTAAATCTTCGCCTCGCGAGTCCGCTTGCTCGCGTCGCCAGGTCCCTCGAGGAGTGATGTGACGGCCACGCGCGATTCCTACGCAGCGAAAGACATAACCGTCCTCGAGGGCCTCGAGGCGGTCCGTCTGCGGCCCGGTATGTACATCGGGACAACCGGGCCGCGCGGCCTCCATCACCTCATCTGGGAGGTGGTGGACAACTCGGTGGACGAGGCGATGGCCGGCTACGCCACCAAGATCGAGGTCACGCTCCAGGCCGATGGGGGAGTGCGGGTGGTGGACAACGGGCGCGGCATCCCCATCGACAAGGTGGAGAAGACCAAGCTGTCCGGCCTGACCACCGTCCTCACCACCTTGCATGCAGGCGGCAAGTTCCAGCAGGGGGCCTACCAGGTCTCGGGAGGCCTGCACGGTGTGGGGGTCTCGGTGGTGAACGCCCTCTCGGCGCGCCTGGAGGCGGAGGTCCGCAACTCCGGGCATGTATGGACACAGAGCTTCCAGCGGGGGGTGCCGGCCACCAAGAACCCCAAGAAGGGCGCCGCCATCAAGCGGACGGGAACCGCCATCACTTTCTGGCCGGACCCGGAGATCTTCGTCGAGGGCATCGAGTTCGACTACGAGACGGTGGCATCCCGGCTGCGAGAGATGGCGTTCCTCAACCGCGGGTTGGAGATCGTCCTCACCGACGAGCGGGGGGAGGAGCCGGTCACGGACTCGTTCCTCTACAAGGGGGGGCTGATCGACTTCGTCAAGCACCTCAACTCCAAGCGCGATCCCCTCCATCCCCACGTGATCGACATCGTCGACCAGAACGACGAGGGGGAGGTCGAGGTGGCCATGCAATGGACCACCTCCTACAACGAGTCGCTCTTGTCGTTTGCCAACACCATCAACACGCATGAGGGCGGCACCCACGAGGAAGGGTTCCGCAAGGCACTCACCAAGGCCATCAACGACTTCGCTCGGTCCCGCAACCTGCTCAAGGAGAAGGACCCGAACCTGACGGGTGAGGACGTACGCGAGGGTCTCACCGCGGTGGTGTCGGTGCGGGTGGTCAATCCCCAGTTCGAGGGCCAGACCAAGACCAAGCTGGGCAATACCGAGATCCGCTCCTACGTGGAGAAGGTCCTGAACCGGCGCCTCCCCGAGTGGCTGGAGCGCTACAGCCCGGAGGCTCGCAAGATCGTCGAGAAGTCGGTCCACGCTGCCCGGGCCCGGGAGGCCGCCCGCAAGGCCCGCGAGCTCACCCGTCGCA
>JBKHJQ010000296.1:0-4006 GCA_046538055.1 Actinomycetota bacterium | reverse complement strand
TGGATCTCACGGGCATCGACCTCGAGCGGGTGCCCCGCCACGTGGGGCTGATCCTGGACGGGAACGGACGCTGGGCCAATGCCCGGGACCTGCCCCGCACCGCCGGTCACATGGCGGGGGAGGAGGCGCTCTTCGACACGGTGGAGGGAGGCCTGGAACTGGGAATCGAGTGGATGACCGCCTTCACGTTCTCCACGGAGAACTGGTCCCGCTCCCCTGAGGAGGTCGAGTTCCTCATGTGGTTCAATGAGGATCTCCTGCTGCGCCGCCGGGACGAGCTGGACCGCCAGGGAGTGCGGATGCTGTTCGCCGGGGACATGGACGATCCCCGCATCCCCGACAGGAACCGCCGTCACATGGCCGAGGCCTCCGAGAGGACCGCCTCCAACGACCGCCTCAACCTGGTCTTCGCCTTCAACTACGGGAGCCGCCGTGAGATAGCCCGGGCGGCGGCGGCCATCGCCGCCGGGGCGGCCGCGGGCCGCATCGACCCCGGGGACGTGGACGAGGAGGCGGTGGCGGCCCACCTGTGGGTGCCCGACATGCCCGACGTGGACCTGGTGATCCGCTCCTCGGGAGAGCACCGTCTCTCCAACTTCCTCCTGTGGCAGTCGGCCTACGCCGAGTTCTGGTTCCCCGGGATCCTGTGGCCGGACTTCGATCGACACCATCTGGCCGAGGCGGTGCGCCAGTACCAGGGCCGCGAACGCCGCTTCGGAGCCGCCCAGGACGCGGTGGGCGACTGAGAACCCCGTTCTCGCGCCTCGGCTGCGAGCTATAGCCCGCAGTTGATGGGCGAAAACGGATCAGGGCTCCGGATCGCCGGGGCGGACCAGGCCGCTCTCGTAGGCGGCGATGACCAGCCCGGCCCGGTCGTGGACCCCCAGCTTGGTCATGGTCCGGTTGACGTGGGTCTTGACGGTGGTGGGGCTGAGGAAGAGCTCGTCCCCGATCTCGTGGTTGGACCTTCCCCGGGCTACCAGAGCCAGGACCTCCCTCTCCCGATCCGTCAGGTCATCCAGCGTCGATCCCGGCTCCGGTGGCAGGTTGGCGGCGAACGTCTCCAGGAGCCGCCGGGTGACGGTGGGGGCCAGCAGAGCTTCGCCCTCTGCCACGACGCGGACCGCCTTCCTGAGGTCCTCCGGCTCCACGTCCTTGAGGAGGAACCCGGACGCTCCCACCCGGAGCGACTCGTAGACCAGTTGATCGGAGTCGAACGTCGTGAGCATGACGATCCGGGGCCGGGTGGCATCCGCCTCCCTCAGAATGAGGCGGGTGGCCTCGATGCCGTCCATGTCGGGCATGCGGATGTCCATCAGCACGACATCGGGGCGATGGCGTCGTGCCAGCATCACTGCCTGACGTCCGTCCTCGGCCTCGGCCACCACCTCGATGTCGTCGGAATGGCGGAGGAACTGGGCCATCCCCGCCCGGACCAGGGTCTGGTCGTCGACGACGAGAACGCGGATGCTCATCGGGGTATCCGGGCGGCCACGCGGAAGCCTGTCGGAGGAGAGGGTCCGGTCTCCAGGGTTCCGCCCAGCGCGGCGACGCGTTCCCTCATCCCTCGGATGCCGTGACCCGCGACGAAATCGCCCCCGCGACCGTCGTCGACGATCTCAACCGAGACTCCTTCTTCGCCCCGGATCACGGTTACCCGGGCCCGCCCTGCACCCGAGTGGCGCAACACATTGGTGAGCGCCTCTCGGACGATGGCGGCGAGGGCCGCTTCGATCTCGGCGGATCCCGGCTTTTCGCCCTCCACCGTCAGATCGACTTCTACGCCCGTCACACCGTCCACGATCTCCCGCAACGCGGTGGGGGGTGGGGGACTTCGGAGCTCTCCCACGGTGGTCCGCAGCTTGCTCATGGCCTCCCGGGTGGAGGCGATTATGGACTGGATGGCGAGGCGTGCCTCCCCGGTGTCGGAGTCCAGCACTTCCTCTGCCAGGCGGGCCTGGACCCCGATGCCGGACAGGGAGTGGGCCACGATGTCGTGCACGTCCCGGGCGATGGCCAGTCTCTGTTCGCTGAGGCGGGTGCGGGCCTCGGCGTCCCTTTCCGCTGCCACTGCCCGTTCCCGGGCCTGGATCTCGGAGTGGAGCCGGCGATGGCTGTGGATGATGGCCCCGGCCAGGATCACTGCGGTGGCGGTCACGATCTCGGTGAGGATGTCGGAGAGGGTGAGAAGGGTGGACTCCTCCGCTTCCGCCAGCAGCCTCCAGAAGCTGGATCCCCCGACCAGGCCGCCGGCGGTCCAGGCCGCCGGTTCCCAGCGCCCCAGGAGGGCGGCATTGAAGAGCGCCGGGGCGAGAGGCCATGTTGCGCCCACTGCCCCGAATCCCAGCATGTAGTAGCCCAGGAGTGCCGCCAGGCTGCCCATCAGGATCCCCAGCGGGAAGCGTCTCCGTGCCAGCAGGAGGACCCCGATGAGGATCATCAGCCCGTAGGCGCGCCAGTCGGGCGGAAGCGCTTCCTCCTCGAAAGGGGCCGCGGCCCGGAGACACAACGCGCCCGCCACGGCCACGGCGGCGAGCGCGTCGATGAGCCATCGTCGGGTGGTCGATTCCACTCCGGTCACACTATCGGGACGGAGGCGCGCCGGTCAGGCGGTGTCGGGTTCCACCACGGTGATGGTCCCGGTCATGAACGGATGGGGTGCGCACCGGTACTCGTAGGTCCCGACCTCCTCGAAGGTGCGGGTCCATGTCCCTTCGGCCTGAAGCGGGCTCTCCGTGTCCTCGAAGGCCACGTTGTGCTCCACCGGTGCGTCCTCCCACACCCACGTGACGGTCGTCCCCGCCTCGATGGTGACGCTGCCGTTCTGGAACTCCATGTCCGCGATGGTGATGGTGGGATCCTCCACCGGTTCCTGTGGCACGGGGGTGGCCGGGTCGGCACCGCCGTCGGCGCATGCCGCCAGTGCGAGGGCGAGTATCGAGCCGAGGATCTTGGTTCTCATGGCTTCTCCGTTCTATCTCGGGCCGCCAGGGCGATGACCAGGTACGTCGCCAGAAGTGCCAGACCCAGGGGGAAATGGACATCGAGGCGATCCTGGAAGCCCATCCCGATCTGTGTGCCGGTCCCGACCGCCGCCAGCAAGGCGGCGGAAAGCACCCAGCGGTTGCGCCGCACCGAAACGGCGGCGGCAACCGCCGTGGCGAGCGACAGCCACGGGATGATCTCGGTTCCCAGGGCGCGATGAGCGTCCAGCGCTCCGTCGGCTCCGGACAGGTGGGAGCCTGCCAGGGTCCCCTGGGCGAAGACCAGGACGGCCATGGCGGCAGCCAGGACCCGGGTCAGGCCCAGGGCGACCGAACCGGCCGATCGAGTGGCGGACTTCGTCTCTTGCATGGCCGTGCAAGGTACGGACGGGTCCCCCTGGTGTCGTCCTCCCGACGCGGGCATCTCCCTACCGCAGTCGGCGTAGCCGGCTCGGCCCGGTCTCAGGGTGGCCGTGAGGGACTTCCCCGAACCGGTGAGGCACTTGTCCCGTACTCGCGGGTATGCCATCCGGGAATGGAGCAGGCCCCGGTCGGACCTACACTTACGGCCTCTCCTATGACTGCCTCACTCGAGACCATCGCCAACCTGGCCAAGCGACGCGGGTTCGTCTTCCCCTCGTCGGAGATCTATGGCGGGATCCGCTCCGCCTACGACTACGGGCCGATCGGAGCGCTGATGCTGCGCAACGTGAAGGACCAGTGGTGGCGATCGATGGTCCAGGCCCGGGGCGACGTGGTGGGCATCGACTCAGCCATCATCCAGGCCCGGGCGGTGTGGAAGGCCTCCGGTCACGAGGAGGTGTTCACCGATCCCCTGGTGGAGTGCCGCAACTGCAACGCCCGTCACCGTCTCGACAAGCTGGACGATCCCGACCGCTGCCCCACCTGCGGGAAGACGGGGACGTTCACCGAGCCCCGCCAGTTCAACCTCATGTTCCGCACCCACACCGGCCCGGTGGAGTCGGAGGAGAACCTGGTGTATCTGCGGCCGGAGACCGCCC
>JBKHJQ010000295.1:0-4020 GCA_046538055.1 Actinomycetota bacterium | reverse complement strand
CGGTACAGATGGGTGGTTTGCTAGCCGGCGATGCCCTGCAAGACTTCGAGCAATGCGCCGAGCCTTTGCCTTCATCCTGTCCATGGCCGTCGTGCTCGTGGCGGCCCCTGCCGTCGCTCAGGAGGAGCTCCCACCGGGCGGCTCCTTCTATGACGACCAGGGAAGTGTCCACGAGCCCTCCATCGAAGGGTTGGCCGCCTCGGGGGTAACCCAGGGATGCCACGACGAACGACCCATCTTCTGCCCGACCGACTCGGTGACCAGGGGTCAGATGGCCGCGTTCCTCAACAGGGCGCTGGATCTACCGTCCTCCTCCGGAGGTCACTTCACCGACATCGAGGACTCGATCTATCAGACTTCCATCGAGCGGATCGCCGAGGCCGACATCACCCGCGGCTGTGACCCGCCCGACTATTCGAGGTTCTGTCCGACCGAGCCGGTGACCCGGGGCGAGATGGCCACCTTCCTGGTGAGGGCCCTGGATCTTCCCCCGGCGGAGGAGGCAGCCGGCTTCACCGACATCGGTCCCTCCGTGCACCGCAACGACATCGAGGCCCTGGCCGCAGCAGGGATCACCAAGGGATGCAACCCTCCCCAGAACGACGCGTTCTGTCCCTTCTCGCGCGTGACCCGGGGCGAGATGGCCACGTTCCTCGTACGCGCCCTCCCCGACCTGGAGGCGATCGAGCCCCCGCCGCTTCCCGAGGTCGAGCGGGTGTCACGGTTCACCACCTATCACGACTGCTGCGAGCCGCGTGTCCACAACATCCAGTTGCTGGCCGACACGCTGGACGGGTACGTGGTCTACCCGGGGGAGGTGTTCTCCGTCAACGACGTGGTGGGGCCCCGCACCAGATCCAAGGGGTACGTGGCGGCGCCCATCCTCTGTTCCACCGGTACCTGTCTGGGTGTGGGTGGCGGCATCAGCCAGTTCGGCACCACCATGTTCAATGCCATCTTCTGGGGCGGCTACGAGGAGGTGGCCCACCGGCCCCACAGCATCTGGATCGACCGCTACCCGGTGGGGATCGAGGCCACCCTCAGCTACGGCTCCCTGGACGTGGCGTTCCGGAACGACACGGTCACGCCCGTGACCATCCGGACCCGCCATACCGCCACCTCGATCACGGTGGAGCTGTGGGGCAACGCCGGCGGCTGGCGCATGTCCGGCTATCACCCCCGGGGGTCGAGATCCTCGGTCATCGACATCATCGACAACGGTGGCTCTGACGGCCGGCGAGTGGACGGGAGGGTCTCGGGGTCGCCACCCGGCTCGGTCCGGGTCGACCGGACCATCACCCAGCACGGGGAGTCCACCACCGAGAGCTGGTGGCATCACTACGACTGATGGGGAGAGGCGTCTCGCTCATGGCGGCGGCAGTGCTCTGGCTGGCGCCGCCTGCCGGGGCGGACTCCGGGCATTTCATCGACGACGACGCCCGCCCCTCCGAGCAGGCGCTGGAGTGGCTGGCGGAGCGGGATGTCATCGACGGCTGTGACCCGCCCGCCAACCTCCACGCCTGCCCCGATCTGCCCCTGAGCCGGGTCCAGGCCGCCAAGGTCCTCGTCCGCCTCGCCCAGGAACAGGGGTTCCTGGCGGGAGAGAGGCCGGGCACCGTCGACCACTTCTCCGACGACGGCGCCGTGTGGGACGGGGCGGCAGAGCCGTTCGTCGACCACCTGGCGGACCTGGGGATCGTGCACGGATGCGACCCGCCCGCCAACGACTCCTTCTGCCCGAAGGGACTCCTGCGGCGGGGCGAGATCACCAAGATGGTGGTCCGGACCTTCGAGCTGGGGGCTCCCGACGGGTACCCCACCCCATGGAGCGACACCGGCGGGCAGTTCTTCGACGAGGCCGCCCGGGTGGCCGCCTATCACGGTCTATTCGACGCCAGCGCCGGAGCCTTCGACGGCTACCAGAAGGTGACCCGGGGGGAGTTCGCCCGGCTGGTGGTGGCGGTTTTCGCCCCCGAGCTCTGCTCCGAGGGCCCCTTCACCGAGCGGCGGGAGGCCAGCCTGGGAGATCGCCATCCGGGGGTGTCGTTCACGGCCCACGTCTACGACTTCGACACCGGCTGTGCCTACTCGATGAACCCGGACTTCCGCCAGCAGACCGCCTCGGTGTTCAAGGTGATGGTCCTGGGAGGCACGCTGGCGGAGGCGCAGGCAGCGGGGAGGGAGCTCACGTCCATCGAACGCGCCTGGCTGGAGCCCATGATCACCGAGTCTGCCAACCCGCCGGTGCGGGACCTGTGGCGACATTTCGGGGCGGCTCCCTGGTTCACCCGCCAGGCCGAGCGGTTCGGGCTGGAAGAGACCCGGGTAGTGGGCGACGACGGGAGCCCCTGGGGCCGCACCACCACCTCCGCCTACGACCAGGTGGGGCTGTTGCGGCAGGTGCTGGTGGCGGAGGACGGCATCCTGGAGGAGCGATACCGGCGAGAGGCCTGGGAGCTGATGACCTCGGTGGTCCCATCTCAGACGTGGGGCGTGAGCGAGGGTGTGCCGGGGGGATGGACGGTGGCTCAAAAGAACGGGTTCGCCGGACGCACGGCCAACTCGGTGGGTGTCGTCTACGACGACGCCTCCCGTCCCGACTACGCCGTGGCGATCCTGTCCTACGGGTGGCCGGCCTGGCAGGAAGGCGTCGGGGCTGTAGAGCGCATAGGCGCCTGGGTGTCGTCCGCCCTGGCCGACTGACCCGGATCCCCCTCACCAAAACGGTTCCAGGGCGGTTCAGGTGGAGTCGGGGCGGCGGCCTATGTCCAGGAGGCCGCGGGCGTGGCGGCGCAGGTCGAAGCTGGGGTCGAGAAGGCGATGGAAGGCGAGGCCGTTGAGCGCCGCCAGCAGCGACTCCACCCGCTGGCGGAGCTCCTCGCCGGTGAGGTCGGGTCGGGCCACGGTCATGGCCCGGGTGAAAAGCTCTATGCGGCTCTCGTGGTGGCGGAGCATCCGCGCCCGTATGTCGGGGTCGGTGAGGCCTCCCGTCACCGCCACCATCAGGTAGACCCGGGCCGAGGCCTCCGACTTCTCCACGAAATCCACGTAGGCGTCCACCAGGTCGAAGACGGTGGCGGGATCGTCCGGGTCGGGGCCCACGGCCCTGATGGCATCCGACACCACCGCCAGGATCGCCTCCTCCTTGGAGCCGAACAGGTTGTAGAAGCTGCCGACCAGGATCCCCGCCCGGTCGCAGATCGCCTTGATGGTCGCCCCATCCAGGCCCTTCTCCGCCACCAGATCACGGGTCGATTCCAGGATCCGGCTGCGGGTCTCCAGACCGACGCGATAGCGCATCGGTGCCACGGTAGCCCTCTTACGTTGAGCGAACGATCAAATTAGAATGGACACTCAAGAATGGTGTCGGTCCGGAGAAAGGCATTGAGAATGAGCCATTACCGCTCCAACCTGCAGGATCTGGAGTTCAATCTCTTCGAGGTGCATCGGATCCAGGACCGGCTGGAGGCCTGGCCGGAGCTGGATGAGGCCACCATCCGCGACATCCTCCGGGAGCTGGAGAGGTTCGCCCGGGAGGAGTGGGCCCGATCGTTCGTGGAAGCGGATCGCGTCCCCCTGGAGCTGGTGAACGGGGAGGTGCGCCTTCCCGAGAGCCTCAAGGGGAGCCTGCAAGCGGCCCGCGACGCCGGCTGGACCCGACTGGGCCTGCCCGAGGAGCTGGGAGGAGTGGAGATCCCGCCCCCCGTCCTGTGGGCCACCGAGGAGCTGCTCCTGGGAGCCAACCCCACCGCCACCTTCTACGGCGGCGGGGGGATGTTCGCTCGCCTCATCCACGCCGAGGGAACCTCCCGGCAGAAGGAACTGGCCCGCCTCATGGTGGAGCGTGAATGGGCGGGCACCATGGTCCTCACAGAGCCGGACGCCGGCTCCGATGTGGGGGCGGGAACCACCCGGGCGGTGCATGTCGAGGATGACACCTACCACCTGGAGGGTGTCAAGCGCTTCATCACCTCCGGCGAGCACGACGCCTCCGACAACATCATCCACCTCGTGCTGGCC
>JBKHJQ010000294.1:0-4031 GCA_046538055.1 Actinomycetota bacterium | reverse complement strand
ATTCAGGCCATCGACGTCGCCCGGTCCCGGATCGCCACCCATCCCAAGCGCATCCTGGTGGTGGGCGTGGAGTTGATCACCCGCCTCATATCCTGGAAGGAGCGTGAGACGTGCGTCCTGTTCGGCGACGGGGCGGGAGCGGTCGTGATGGGACCGGCCGGGGGCGCCCGACCCTGTCTGCTGGATGTCGTCTCGGGCACCGACGGCTCCCGGGCATCGATCCTGACACTGGGAACGGGAGGGACGAAACACCCCTTCGACCAGCTCGCCATCGACACCGGTTCCTACAACCACCTGGAGATGAATGGTCGGGAGGTGTTCCGGGAGGCGGTGAAACGGATGACCGCCTCCGCCCGGGAGGTCCTCCATCGGGTGGGGTCGTCCCTGGCCGATGTGGCACTCATCATTCCCCACCAGGCCAACCAGCGCATCATCGATGCCGTGGCCAAGACGCTGGGAGTGGAATCCGACCGGGTCTTCTCGAATATCGCCTCCTACGGCAACATCGGTTCCGCCACCGTCCCCTTCGCCCTCTGGCAGGCCCGCAGTGAGGGACGGATCCATCCCGGGGACCTCGTGGTCCTGGCCGCGTTCGGAGCGGGGTTCCATTGGGCGGCCGCCGCCATCGAGTTCTGAGGGAGCCCCAGACGCCCTACATCTCCAGCGTGCCTGTGACCCCCACCGGGTGTAACTCCACCCCGTCGCCTCCCAGCTCCCCCGCCAGTCGCAGGTAGAGGGACCGGCCGGTCTCGCTGAGAATGGCGTCGTGGATGGGGAAGGCCCGCCCGGGGCGGACGGCAGCCAGGAAGTCGGCCATCTCGGCTGCCTTTGCCCAAGGCGCCGCCAGCGGCAGCGCCAGGACGTCCACGCCGTCCAGTGGATACTCATACGAGTCGCCCGGGTGGTACAGGCGGGCGCCGCTCTCCTGAGACAGCACGTATCCCACGTTGCCGACCCGGGGGATCTTCTCGTGGATGAGGGCGTGGCGACCTCCCACCACCTCCACTTCCAGGGACCCGATGCTGATCCGGTCGCCGGGTTGGGCCGTCTCAGCCCCCAGGCCCTGCTCTGCCAGCATGGGGACCACCGCCTCCTCGGCCACTATCCGGACCGATGAGCCGGCTCCCGGCAGCCGTGCGATGGCGGCCACGTCGACGTGGTCGGGATGCTGGTGTGTGATGAGGATCGCGTCCAGGTCCGCCAGCGAGTGCCAGGTGTCAGAGAAGCTCCCCGGATCGGTCAGCACCCGGGCGTCACCGGTCTCGATCAGGAGGGCGGAGTGGCCGTTCCGTGATATCCGCATGTCCTCCGAGTATGGCATCTGGCCGTCACCATCCCCAGAGCTCGATCGGCTCGAGCCGGAATCTCTCTCCGGGAGCACCCGGGGTCTAAGGTCCCCTCGTATGCGCATCGGCTTGATCAACCAGCTTCACGGGCGAAGCGGCGCTGATCCACCTGCTCCCACCTGGAAGGAGATCCAGGCCCGGGCGACGACTGCTGAGGCAGCGGGTTTCGACACCTTCGTCTTCGAGGATGGCCTCCTGTATCGGGGCGAGATGACGACCTTCGGGCTGTGGGAGTCGGTCTCGGTGGCTGCCGCGCTTGCAGCCACCACCGCCCGAATCCGCCTGGGCCAGTCAGTGGTAAACGCCCCCTACCGGTCCCCTGCCATGATGGCCAAGATCGCCGAGACGATCGACGAGATCTCCGGAGGTCGCTACGTCCTGGGAATCGGGGCCGGCAACACCCCCGATTCGGACTACGAGGCATTCGGATTCCCCACCGATCGCCGGTACTCGCGGTTCGCGGAGGCGATTCACATCATCCACGGCCTGTTGAAGGACGGTTCGATCGACTTCGAGGGCGAGTTCTACCGGGCGAAGGAGGCCGAGATGATCCTGCGCGGCCCCCGCCCGCAAGGACCACCGATCAACATCGCGGCGGGCGGGCCCAAGATGCTGCGGCTGGCAGCCCGCTACGGGGACGCCTGGAACTGGTGGGGAGGGAACGAGACCCTCGCCGAGGCAGGAGAGCGGCTGCAGTCGCTCATCCAGCAACTGGACGCCGCGTGTGAAGCCGAGGACCGCGATCCATCCACGCTCGAGAGGACGCTGGATCTGTACACGGTGATCCCGGAGGGGGACAACGCCGGGGAGATGCCCATGGAACGGCCAGTGGCCGGCACCACCGACCAGATCACCGAGCACCTCCTCGCGCTGGGGGAGATGGGCTTCGCCGAGATCCGATGCGACGTGTGGCCCAGAACGACCGCGGCGATCGAGGCGATGGAGCCGATCATCGAGGCGGTTCACGCCTGAGCGGGACATCCGGGGTGCCCGATGGAACCGCCGAGCCGGTTCATCCCTCCGAAGCCGCCTATGTGCCCTGGCGGGCGAGCTTCCTCTCCAGCGGAGTCCGGAAGCGGACCGAGACCACCTCCCCGTCCAGCCAGCGGCCCAGCTCCTCGGCCTCGTCGGCGATCCGCAGCCGCGTGTCGGTCGCCACCGTCTCCACCAGCTCGTAGACCACCTTCCCGTCGGGTAGCTGGCCCCAGCCACCCACCACCCTGCCGTCCGCCCATACCGTGGGACCCACGTTGCCGCTGGAGTCGAAGAGCTGGTCTGTCCCTGTCGCGATGTACCACGACCGTTCCTTCCACCCCATCGGTGTGGGGTCCAGCCCCGGGAGGAATGCCACCACCGGACCGTCCGTGCCCGCCCCCACCTGGTGGTCGTCGGCCAGGATGTATCCCTGGTCCCCCGAGTCCAGTTCCACGGTCGCCGCGGCGATGCCCGCGAGTGCCGTCCGGACCTGTCGAAGGGTCCATCCCGTCCACCACCGCAGATCGGTCATCGTCGCGGGACCGTGGCCGGATAGGTAGAGGCGGACCAGCTCCGCCCTGGCGGCCGCCTCGTCCTCCATCGGCCGCGGGGGTTCGTCCCACCAGCGAGACGTCGCCGCCCAGCGGTACTGGCTGGATCGCCATGACCCGGCCGGGTGGGTCCGCAGGATCTGTCCCTCCATCGCCAGGAGGAGAAGGAGGCGGGATGACACAGGAGCCGTGGTGGCCCATTTCCCCGCCCCCAACTCGATCCGACGGGCCAGTTCAGGGATCACCTCGGCCAGCTCCTGGGTCCGCCACTCGCCGCCGTCTTCCAGCACCTCCACGACCCGGGCGGAGACTTCCTCCATCCAGGAAGGAACGTCTTCGGGGTCCATCACCCGGGCCAGCCACTTCTCCAGGCGGCGTCGCTCCTTGCGGGCGACGGGGAGGGAACACGCTCCCAGGAAGATGGCCGCATGATCGGTCGGCACCAGGAACAGGGTCCGGCGCATGGCGTGCAATCGCCAAAGTGCTCGATCCTCGCCTATCAACCGGTCGAGGTGCCCGGCATCAAACCCCGCCACCCGGGCCCGGAGCCCCAGGTAGGGGGTGACCGGATCGCTGGAGTGGAAGGCAGCCACCCCTCGCACCGCCTCCAATCCGCCGGCTGCGCCTCGGCGCAGGTGGTGGCGATCGGCCAGACGCCTCCGCCGTTCCGCATCGGAGATCCTCACTCCCGCCAAGGTAGTCGGCAGGCGCGGAGGCGGCCGGTGCGGTACCGTCCGGTAGCCGGGCTGGAGGCGAGCCTCGCATCGATCAATGTCGAAATGTCGGGTAGGATGGGCCCATGGATGTCAAGACCATCGAGACGTGCTGCGCGCCGGTGCTGGCCGAGGCCATCGGAGTGGAGGAAGCCGAGGAGCTGGCGGCAGCCTTCCGGGTCCTGGCCGACCCCATCCGGCTGCGCCTGCTGAGCCTCATAGCCACCAGCCCGGAAGGCGAGGTATGCGCCTGTGACCTGGTGGAGCCGGTGGGACGCAGTCAGCCCACGGTCAGCCACCACCTCTCGATCCTGGCCGAGGCCGGCCTCCTCACCCGCGAGCAACGTGGCAAGTGGGCGTGGTTTCGTGTGGTCCCGGAGCGGCTGACGGTTCTGGCCGATGCCCTCTCGTTCTGACCGCGGCCCGGGACGGATGTGGCCCGGTGA
>JBKHJQ010000293.1:0-4072 GCA_046538055.1 Actinomycetota bacterium | reverse complement strand
CAGTACACCTGAACGAAGGTGGCCAGTGCCGAGCAGATGAACACGGAGCTCACCAGGATGGCGATCTCGGCGGTGCTCATGCCCATTTCCGGTCCCAGGAGCAGGGGCACCAGGACCGTGGCCCCGAACATGGTCAGGACGTGCTGGATGCCCAACCCCAGAGCCTTGGGGAAGGGCCGAGGTACGTCGTCGAGGCCGTAGTTGAGCTCGAACTGACTCTCCGCCGGTGCTGTCACATAACCTCCTCTGCCGCGATCGGCATCGACCCTAACCTTGGAGCGGCAGTGGCGCCCGCGAAAACGGGGAGAAATCCTCCAGCCCCTGCACCGGGGACGGGCACCGGGCGGGATCCGGCCTGCGCCCACTCACAGGTCGATCGGATCCACGTCTATGCGCACGGTGGCGCCCACATCCCGCCATCGCTGCACCACCGGACGCAGCGCCAGTTTCAGCCCTCCCAGGCTCTCTCCCTGGACGAGCCAGCGGAGCCCGTCGTGGGAACGGGCGGGGCCCATTACGGTTGCCGAGCCTTCCGCCAGCTCCATCAGGTCCTCCCCGGCCGCCGATGCCTCGCCCCGGATCTCGATGACCATCAGCTCGCCGGCGGGGGGATATCCCATCTCCCGCCGCCGGCCCATCTCGTGGTGGAGGAACTCCATCGGATTCCCGCGGCGAAGCGCCGTGACCAGCGGCTCATCCGGCATGGAGGTCTGCAGGAGTAGGCGCCGTCCCGAGCCCCTCCGCACACGGCCGGCCAGCCGGGCGAGGATCCGGAGGGCCTCTTCGCCGGCCCGGAAGTGACTGCCCAGGGCCAGGCCGTCGACGTCCACCGCCACGGCCAGGTCGACGGGTCGCACGGCGGCCAGATCCCGCTCGGTGCCCACCTCGATCGGTCGCCCGGTTCCCACCTCCCCCGCCCTCTCCCCGTACAGATTGCGGGTCTCGGCCAGAACCCGCCCCACGCCCGCCCCCAGGGGCTCGAAGCTGGAGCCGCCGCAGTTGGGACATGCCCGGGTGGGCTCCCCGCAGCGGGAGCATGCCTCCCCGGGCTCGGGGCGCGATCCGCAGGTAGGGCAGCGACGCAGCTCCCGGCATCTCACACAGCGATAGGCGGGGGCATATCCCCGGCGGTGGGTGAACACCAGGACCCGGCCTCCCTGGCGGAGGACGCCGGCGATGGCGGCGCGGGTCCTCTCCCCCAGCAGCCCGGAACCGGGCGGCTCCTCGTTTCGGTCGACGACCTCCACCAGAGGCCATGCCCGGTTCGCTCCCCGGATCACCTCCGGACCGGAGGAGAGGAGCTCGATCGAGGGCGTCGGCCCCACGTAGACCTGGGCGAATCCCTCCAGGCGGGCGCGGGTGGAGAGGAGGCGGTGCACCGATACGGTCGGAGTCTGGCGGTCCTTCATTGCCCTTCTCCCCTCCTCCAGCACGACGGCCGCTGCCAGCCCGGCTACGGGCCAGGCAGCCAGTCGGGGGGTGCCGACGATCAGGCGACCCGCGTCTGTGGCCATCTCTCCCCAGTGCCTGGTCATGGCCGCATCCGTCAGGTCCCCGGTGATCATCAGGCTCCTCTCCCCCACCAGCCGGCGGGCGCGCCCGGCCACGTCGGCGGCCTCGGCGGCGGTGGCCACCACGACCAGCACCGACCGGTCCTCTTCCACCAGGGGGGCCATCGACTCCAGCCACGACATGTCCTCCCAGGACGTGAGGAAGGCGGTAGGCGGATGGCGCCTCCCCTCCCGGGCGGCGGCAGCCACGGGAGCGAGGGGAAGTCCGGGGGCGGGTGGCGGCGAAGGGGAGCCGGGGGCGGGCCGCGACTGCGGGCGCGAGGGGAGGTTGGGAGGGCCGGACCTCTCCAGGGTGACCGACACCGGGGCCACGTAGTGGTGGGCGGCCCATACCAGCGCATCCCGCAGACGGCGGTGGAAGATCGGGAGGTCGCCGGAGACACCCGCGACCTCCCGGAGCCCTTCGGTGTCCCTGTCCGCCACCTCCACCACATACCCTCTCACCCTCCTCCCTCCCAGGGGGATCCGGACGATGGAACCCACCTCCACCCGGGATGCATGCGAGGGGGGAACCGCATACCAGAACCCGGCGTCGACCGAGTAGGTGGGAACCGCGGGTACGACGCGTGCGGCGGGGCTCAGAGTCCCTCGGCGGCCCGCCGAAGCTCGTCGGCCGCGTCGGTCCTCTCCCAGGGGAACTGCTCCCGGCCGAAGTGGCCGTAGGCCGTGGTGGGGCGGTAGATGGGCCGCAGCAGGTCCAGGCGCCGGATGATGGCACCGGGGCGGAAGTCGAAGAAGTCGTGCACCAGGGTGGAGAGACGCCCCGGATCCACTTCGGAGGTGCCGAATGTCTCGACGAAGACGGAGAAGGGGTCCGGCCGGCCGATGGCGTAGGCGAGCTGCAGCTCGCAACGCCGGGCCAAACCTGCCGCCACGACGTTCTTGGCCGCCCAGCGCGCCCCGTAGGTGGCTGAGCGGTCCACCTTGGAGGGGTCCTTCCCGGAGAAGGCTCCGCCACCGTGCCGGGCGTAGCCTCCGTAGGTGTCGACGATGATCTTGCGTCCCGTCAGGCCCGTGTCGGCGTGGGGCCCGCCGATCTCGAATCGACCCGTGGGGTTGAAGAAGTACTCGGCCTGGGGAGAGAGCATCTCCTCGTCGATGGTGGGGATGACGACCTCGTCCCAGACCCGCTTGGCCATGGTTTCGGTTCCCATCCCGGAGGCGTGGTGGGCGGAGATGAGGACCGACGTGACGTGCAGGGGGCGCTCGTCCTCGTACTCCACGGTGACCTGGGTCTTCCCGTCGGGCCGGAGGAAGTCGAGGGTTCCGTCCTTGCGCACCTGGGCCAGCCGCTCCGCCAGCCGGTGAGCGGTCTGGATGGGATACGGCATGAGCTGGGGGGTCTCGTCGACGGCGTAGCCGAACATGATCCCCTGGTCGCCGGCTCCCCACCTCTCGATCTCTCCCCGATCGACGCCCTGGTTGATGTCGGGCGACTGGGTATGGGCCAGGACCTGCACGTCGATGGAGTCGGCCCGGAAATGGGTGTCGTCGACATAGCCCAGATCCGAGATCGTCTGGCGGGTGATGGCCTCGAAGTCCGGGGAGTGGTCGGTATTGAGCTCTCCCGCCACCACCGCCCTGCCGGTGGTCACCAGGGTCTCACATGCCACCTTGCCATGGGGGTCGTGAGAGAGGACGTCGTCGAGGACGGCGTCGCTGACTGCATCGGCCACCTTGTCGGGGTGACCTTCGGTGACGGATTCGGACGAGAAGAACCAGCGATGAGGCATTTGATCATCCAGCTTAGGGCGTCGGCGGGCAGGCAGGCCGATCAACCATCGCCGGCGTGCGGAAGCCTTTCCGCGATGAGGTCCCAGAGCCGGGCGGCCACCTCCTGTTTCGGAAGCACCGGCCATTCCTCGGTGGTCAGGTCTCGGTGGACGATCACTACCCGGTTGGTGTCGGACCCGAATCCCGAGTCCGGGGCAGTGACATCGTTGTATACCAGCAGGTCGACTCCCTTGCGGGCCGCCTTGTCTACGGCACGCTGGGGGCCGCCGGTCTCGGCGGCGAATCCGACGGTGAACGTACCGTCCCCACGCGCCACGACCGATCCCAGGATGTCGGGCGTCGGTTCCAGGGTGATGGGAGGGGGGCCGTCGGCACGAGCCAGCTTCTCGGGGGATGGCCCGGCCGGGCGGAAATCCGCCACCGCGGCGGCGAATACGGCCACCTGTGGTGTGACTTTCTCCACCGCCTCCAGCATCTCCTGGGCGGACTCCACCTGGTGGACCTCCAGCCCCGGCCCCACCGGGGGAGGAGCTGTGGTGACCAGGTGCACCTCGGCTCCCCGCCGGGCGGCTTCCCGGGCGATGGCATGGCCCATCTTCCCGGAGGAGCGGTTCCCTATGTAGCGGACGGGATCGAGGGCTTCCCGGGTGCCACCTGCGGTCACGAGCACGCTGAGACCCTCCAGCGGCCGGTCGAGCATGCTTGCGGCCTCATCCGCGATCTCCTCCGGCTCCGCCATCCGGCCCGTACCCACGTCGCCGCCTGCC
>JBKHJQ010000292.1:0-4075 GCA_046538055.1 Actinomycetota bacterium | reverse complement strand
GTGTAGGCCTCATCCCGCTCCAGGTTGCGCAGGAAGGCGGACTGGCTCACCCTCTGGGTGGCGGCCGAGATCGTGGTGTAGAGAAGGGACCAATCGACCGACAGCCCCAGACGCCGGAAGAGCTCCTCGAAGGCCTTCTCGTCCTCGTCGGTGAGCAGGTGACACAGCTCCACGAAGTTGGGGCGGGAAATGGGACGGGGTGGATCATACGGCTCGTCGGGCGGCCGGAACTCGGGGTCGTACGCCAGGGAGGGATCGCAGGTGACTCCGTAGAAGGCCTGGACGCGCCTCTCGGTGGGCAGGCCGTTGTCGTCCCATCCCATGGGATAGAAGACCGACTTCCCGCGCATCCGCTGGTA
Source organism: Actinomycetota bacterium (assembly GCA_046538055.1). Lineage (GTDB taxonomy): Bacteria > Actinomycetota > Acidimicrobiia > Spongiisociales > ZC4RG35 > ZC4RG17. The sequence continues at coordinate 3,716 of JBKHJQ010000292.1, read as the reverse complement.
GCGAGCGATGGTGTCGGTGTGCGTGTAGCTGAAGATGTGGCCCACGTGCAGCGAGCCCGACACGGTAGGAGGCGGCGTGTCGATGGCGTACACGGCTTCCCGCTCCGCCGGCTCGAAGCGGTAGGTGCCATCCTCTTCCCAGCGCCCGGACCACACCTGCTCCAGGCCGTCGATCGTAGGCTTCTCGGGCACCCGTCTCATGGTCGTCCAGGGTACATCGGCTGCCTCTCCCCTCGAAGTGCAACCCGGGCGGGGAGACCTCCCCACTCAGTCTTGGGAGGGGAGGGGCCGTCCGGCCGCAAAGGCATCCAGCAGCTCCGTGGCGGCCGGGTCGTCGGGCACGACGTAGGACACCCCCTCCTCGGTCACACCCACCACCGGGAGGGTCACGGTCTCCGTCTGGCCGGCCGACCGGAAGGCCCATGCGGTTCGCAGGAGGAGGAGGGGCGTGACGCTGGAGTCGGCCGTCAGGTTGCTGGTGACCTGATTGAGAACGGCCGGGCTGCGGATGACTCCCCCGGGGCTGGAGGCCCGGGCCAGCATCTTCATCAGGACCTCCCGCTGGCGGGCGGTCCGCTCGATGTCACCGCCTCCCGAAGCCTGCCATTCCCCGTCGCGCATCTCCTCGTATGTGCGCGACCGGGCATAGGCGAGGGCCGTCTCCCCGTCGACGGTCTGCCGACCCTCCACCACTTCCAATCCCGACTTCAGGTCGCGGGCCGGGGCCGGGAACTCCAGCTCTATCCCCCCCAGGGCGTCCACGATGCCGGCGAATCCGCCGAAGTCCACCTCCAGGTAGTGGTTGATCGCCACCCCGGTGGCGCGCGACACCGTGTCCACCAGCAGGTCGGGGCCCCCGAAGGCGTAGGCCGCGTTCACCTTGTTCACGCCGTGGCCGGGTACCTCCACCCTCAGGTCGCGGGGTATGGAGAGAAGCTGGCGGCGGCCGTCCACCACCTGCATGAGCATGATCACGTCCGCCCGGGCGCCGGCGAAGTCGCCGAAGCTGCCCTCCAGGTCCTCCGGCAGGTTCTCGCGGCTGTCGCTTCCCACGACCAGGTAGGTCCCCTCCCCCGAAGCCAGGGACGGGAGCTCTCCGGCGTCTGTGATCTGGAACTCGGCCAACAGGACCGCCCCCAGGGCGAGGGCGGCCATGAGCACCAGGAACCCCAGGATGCCGACGACCCATCGCTGGCCGCGGCTCATTCGGCGGCGGCGGCGGGGGGAGTCGCCGGATGCCCGGGGAGCTTCCCGGGCGCGCAGGACGCGCGTCTTGTCGCTCATGCAGTCATGGTCCTATCGCCGGGGTGGATGGTGCCGGAGACATCTTCCCAGAAGCACCGGCCAATGAGAGGCCGTCACCGGGCCCCGCGGATCTCCAATCCCGCCATGAGGCGCTCCACCGAATCGGTGATCTCGGCCACGGCCCGCTCGAAGACCTCCGCGTTGTGGGAGGCGGGACGGGGAAAGCCCGATACCTTGCGCACGAACTGGCGTGCTGCGGCTTCGATGTCCTCCGGTGGAGCCAGGCTGGCCCCATCCCGCAGGCGAACGATCGATCTGCACATCACATGCTCCTTCGGTAGCGACCGCCGCTCCGGTACAGGCGGTGTGTGATCTGGGAGAGGCTGGCGACCTTGGCGGTCTCCATCAGCTCCTCGAACGTGTTCCCGCTCCGGGCGGCCGATTCCTCCAGCCTGCCAAGAGCGGCCTCTGCCCGCTCCCGGTTCCGCCGCTGGAAGGCGGCCAGATTGTCGATCTGTCGACGCCTCTGCTCGTCGGTGGACCGCACCAGCTCCCCGGGGACCACGGTGGGCGATCCCTCCCGGGACAGGAACGTGTTGACCCCCACCACCGGGTACTCACCGGACTCCTTGGCCTGCTCGTAGCGGAGGGACTCGTCCTGGATGCGACTGCGCTGATAGCGGCGCTCCATGGCTCCCAGGACGCCGCCCCGAGTGTTGAGCCGTTCGAACTCAGCCAGGACTGCCTCCTCCACCAGGTCCGTCAGCTCCTCGATGATGAAGCTCCCCTGCAGGGGGTTCTCGTTGCGGGCCAGGCCCAGCTCCCGATTGATTATCAGCTGGATGGCCAGGGCGCGGCGGACCGACTCCTCGGTGGGAGTCGTGATCGCCTCGTCGTAGGCGTTGGTGTGAAGGCTGTTGCAGTTGTCGTATACGGCATAGAGAGCCTGCAGCGTGGTGCGGATGTCGTTGAAGGAGATCTCCTGGGCGTGGAGGGAACGGCCCGAGGTCTGGATGTGGTATTTGAGCATCTGCGAGCGGGTGTTGGCCCCGTAGCGGTGCCTCAAGGCCTTCGCCCAGATCCGCCGGGCCACGCGGCCGATGACGGCGTATTCGGCGTCGACGTTGTTGGAGAAGAAGAACGACAGGTTGGGGGCGAAGGAGTCGATGTCCATGCCCCGGGCCAGGTAGTACTCCACGTAGGTGAACCCGTTGGCGAGCGTGAAAGCGAGCTGGGTTATGGGATTGGCCCCGGCTTCGGCCATGTGATAGCCGGATACCGACACGGAGTAGAAGTTGCGCACGTCACGATCCACGAAGTACTGCTGGACGTCTCCCATCATCCGCAGGGCGAACTCCACCGAGAAGATGCAGGTGTTCTGAGCCTGGTCCTCCTTCAGGATGTCGGCCTGCACCGTCCCCCGCACCGTCCGGAGCGTGTCGGCCTTGATCCTCTCGTACACCTCCGGCTCCAGAACCTGGTCGCCGGTCACCCCCAGCAGCATCAGGCCCAGGCCGTCGTGGCCCGCCGGCAGGTCACCGTGGTAGGAAGGGCGGGGCGCATCCCCGTAGATCTCCGAGATCCGCTCCTCCACCCGGGATGTGAGACCTTGGGAGCGGATGTGCTTCTCGCACTGCTGGTCGATGGCGGTGTTGAGGAAGAAGGCGAGGATGGTTGGTGCCGGGCCGTTGATCGTCATCGACACGGATGTCGACGCGTCGCACAGGTCGAATCCCGAGTACAGCTTCTTGGCATCGTCCAGGGTGGCGATCGACACACCGGAATTGCCTACCTTGCCGTAGATGTCGGGCCTCTCGGCCGGATCCTGGCCGTAGAGCGTGACGCTGTCGAAAGCGGTGGAGAGGCGCTTGGCCCCCATCCCCTCGGCCAGGTAGTGGAAGCGCCGGTTGGTCTGCTCGGGCGGCCCCTCTCCCGCGAACATGCGCGTGGGGTCCTCGTTGGTGCGGCGCAGCGGATAGATGCCGGCCGTGTAGGGGAACCGGCCGGGCAGGTTCTCCTGGCCCAGCCACCGCACCCGATCCCCCCACGAGCGCAATCTGGGCGTCGCCACCTTGGGGATCCGGGTGCCCGAGAGCGTCTCATGGACGAGGGGGACCCGGACATCGCGGCCCCTCACCTGATAGACGAGCTCATCGCCCGAGTAGCTCTCCCGCATCTCCTCCCAGGCCTCCAGGCCCTCCCTCAGCTCCGGGCCCAGGCCGTCTAGGATCTCGGCCGAGCGCTCGGCCGGCTGGGGATCGTCCAGCTCCTCGGCGGCTCCCGCCAGACAGTAGGCCCGTTCCGCAGCCGCCGCCGCATCCTCCACCCTGCGGTCGTAGCTGCGGACCGACTCGGCTATCTCGCCCAGGTACCCGGCCCGGCCTGGCGGGACGATGTGGTGCTTCTCCACCGGCCCGGTGGCCCACTCGCCTCCCGACCGGAATCCCACGTCTGCCCGCTCACCCACCCTC
>JBKHJQ010000291.1:0-4087 GCA_046538055.1 Actinomycetota bacterium | reverse complement strand
GGCCGAAGGTGAGCCCCGAGCCCGCCTCGGTGGCGGCGATGCGGTCGAGTATCTCCCGGGTGCGGGGCCCCGGGTGGGGCGTGCGCAACAGGGGAGCGGTGCCGGGGGCCGAGTCGACCATCTGCTTTCCTTCCGGGTGGCGAGCAGTCGCCAAGATAGGGGAGGACAGGGTGGGGCGGCCGCATCCAACCCCATCACGGCGCGGGGGATCACACCGGTCCGGTCGCCATGGCCCGGGCGGGGGTGGGCGGCTCCGCCCGGGCCGGAGGGTGCCGGGGGCTACATCGGGGTCGACAACGCCAGGATGTTGCCCTCGCTGTCCCGGAACCAGGCCCCCTTCATGGTCCCGTCGGGGGATGTGATCACCCCGTCGACGGTCTTTCCCATCTCCCCGAAGTCGACCTCGTCGAACTCCACGCCCCGGGAACGGAGGTCGTCGATCACCTCGTCGAAGTTCGCCACCATGAACCCGGCCGCCGTGGCCTGGTTGGTGCCGGCGTGCTCCGACTGGTAGACGAGGAACTCCGAACCTCCCGTCTCGTACAGCAGGCTTCCGAACTGGGTGTCGCTCTTCGGCTCGAGCCCGAGCTTCTCCGAGTACCACTTCTTGGCCCGTTCCACGTCCGATGCCGGCAAGGCGGGACGCAGCGGTGTGTTCTCGAGCATTTGGAGCCTCCTCTTGTAGCCACCATGCCCCCCACGAACACTACGCCGGTGACGGCCGCCGCGGCGGGCGGGCCGGCTGAACGCAGTCGTCTCCGTGGGCTGCCCGGCTGCCTTCGAACCCGGCTCGCCTCGGAGCGGCTACGAGCAGCCGCCTCCATACCCCCGGCGGTAGGGCGGCGACCCGTCGGCGAGATAGGATCCGATCGATGGAGTCTCACACCGCCCGCCAGCACATCGATGTGGAGATCGAAGCCCACATCGGCACCGTGCCCCTCAATCGGCCCCCGGTAAACGCCCAGAACCGGGCCCTTAGGGAGGAGCTGATCTCCGCATTCGACGACATCAACGGAAACGCCACCAGGAGGTTGTCGTACAGCGAGGACGTCGGTCATCGGCTGGGAGCGCCGGGAGACATACGCCTCGATGGCGTGGGTCAGCGCGTCCACGCCGGATGAAGCCGTCACCGTCGGGGGACAGCTCACCATCAAGAGGGGATCGACCAGGGCGGCGGTGGCCATGAGCTAGTCGGCCATCAGCATCATCTTGACCTGGCGCTCCTTGTCGGTGATGACCACCACGCGGGTGGCTTCGCTTCCGGTCCCGCCCGTCGTGGGTATGGCCACCAGTGGCAGCGGCGGGTTCTGGAAGCGGTCGTACCCCTGATAGCTGGAGATCGATCCCGGGTGTGTGGCCATCGCCGCCGCCGCCTTGCCGGCATCGATGACGCTTCCACCTCCCACGGCAACCAGGCCGTCGGCTTCCGTCCGGTTGAGGATCTGGAGGATCTCCTCCACGTGGGTGGTCGTCGGTTCCGTGACGACCTCGTCGTAGACGGCCTCGACCATTCCGTCGAGAGCGTCCACGACCGGCCCGACGATGGATGTCAGGTTGCGGTCCGTGACCACCACGACCTTGCTCACACCGATGCGCTCGAGAGAGCCGGGTGTTCGCTCGGCCGCCCCCGGTCCGGTCACGATCAGGCTGGGTGCTCGAAAGTCGGCGACTCCCTGGCTGGGCGGCTCATCGGTTCCATTCCTTCTCAATAGGCATGATGGTTCGCTTCCTTTCGAGTCAAAATCCAGATCGCTGAGAGAGAACAGAACTCATCTCGCCGCCTAGCCTCGTGAGCCGTTCCAAGTGGCAAATTGCGACGTGCGAATGCATGTCTCCTGAGCATGCTTCTCCATCTGCTCGATCCGCCATATGAGGGGGACCGCGAGACCAGGTACCCGGCGCACCGCCCCTGATTCGAGACGGCGTCACCGGCGGGTGTGCTTCGGGTGCGACCGCCGGGGGTGTCCGCTCCGCCGGGAACGCGAGACGGGGCTCCGGGGAGGAGGGGTGTGTGCTATCCCACCTCGGCGTGACCTCGGGGGCGACCCACCCGCATGGTCTGGGAGATCGCCTCCCCGAAGACGGATCGTATGATGTCGAGGCGCTGCTGCTTGAGGGCGTAGCGCTGGCTGGGCTCGGCGTCCGCCTCGTACATGTAGGTATCCATGGTCACCTCCATCTGGACGGCATGGATGCCGGCGGCCGGGTCGTGGTGCTTGCGGATGATGAACCCGCCAGAGTACGGGACGTTCTCGGCCACGCTGATCCCCAGGTCGTAGGGGGCGAATCCCCGCCGGAGGGAGGCGACCAGGGTCTCGATGAGAGTCTCGTCGGCGGAGGTGCCTCCCAGGGTGCCGACCACGACGTTGTCGCGTTCCTGGCCCTCGTCGTGGACCCTCCCCAGCCCCACCGAGGTCATCGAGTGGCCATCGACCAGCAGGGCCCAGCCGTGCCGTCGCCGGCACGAGTCGATGAGGACGTTGATCAGGTCGTGGTAGAGGTCGTAGAAGCGCAGGACCCGGGGGATCTCCTCTTCCTCGTACGGCCGCTGCAGGATCAGTTCGTCCTCCACCGTGTAGTACTCATGGGGAGGGTTGTGGAGATGGCGGGGAACGTGGGCCTCGTCGGCGCCCGCCCGCCCGCGGTTCATGTCCAGGAAGTAGGGCGCCAGCTTGCTCACCACCTGGGTGGCGGGAAGCTGCTCGTAGAGCAGGTGGCTGAAGAGGTCGATCTCCACCAGCGTGCCGTCGTCGTGGGGGAAGCGATCGGCGAACTCCACCGGTATCAGCACCCCGGAGTGGGGCACCGAGACGATCACCGGGTACTCGAGGAGGTCGTCGCTGCCGGGGGGCGTGCGCACCTCGATCAGCTCCCGGGGACCCACCTGATGGACGTCGCCGGCGAACACATCCAGTGCCTCCAGCGACGACCCGGCCAGGCCGCCCCGGTCGTAGAGGCGCTGGATCCGGCGGTTCAGGCTGTGGACGCGGCCCACCGTCGGCCGGGTGTCGGGCCCGGCCGGGGCACGGTCAATCTCGCGTTCCAGCTGGTCCAGCACGTGCTCGGCGAGCACCACCTCCTGGGTCTCGAGCAGTCCGTCCGCTCCCGGGAAGGCATTGATCTCCAGAACCCGGCCCGACGGAAGTATGTCGACCGATGCCAGCCGGCACTCGGGGAAGGCCCTCCGCACCGCCCAGGCCGCCTCGGCCTGGTCGGGAGTGAGCTGGTGGGCGACGTGGGCCGCCCCCAGGCTGGCGTTGCTCTTCCATTCCCCCTCCGCCGGCACCCGTCGCAGCGCCCCCAGCAGGTGATCGTCGAAGAACGTGGCGACGACGTCGCCATCTCCCACCTCGGGGCGGAACTCCTGCACCAGCAGGTCGTCGTAGGCCCGCAGGTACTCGTACACGATGTGCTCGAGCCCGGGGGTGTCCACGTGGAGGCGGTGGACCTGGGCGCCGCAGCCGTATCCGAAACGATCCTTGACCACGATCCAGCCCTCGTGGTGGGGGAGCCGGTGGATGGCCTCCATCGCCTGGTCGATGTCGGCGGCGGCGTAGGTCTTGGGCTGCGGTGCCTGTGGGCATCGCTCCACCAGCTCGTACTTGTCGGTCGTCGCCAGGGTGGCCTCCACCGATTCCAGGACGATGGCGGTGTCCTCTGCCCGGGCGAGGATGTCGAGGTTGGGTGTGTCGGCCCGGCGGATGTCGTCGCCGCGCACGAAGTACATGGCGATGGCGTCGAGCGGCAGGTTCTCGGTCCGGCCGGGCCGGAGGTGCTTCCACGCCTCCAGGGGGTCGCCCGACCAGTCCTCGCCCAGCTCCAGCACCGTGCTGCGCACTGCCGCCATTCCCTCCTCCTCGTACAGGTCGGCCATACAGAAGTGGCGGAGCGAGTAGCCGCGGGCCGCGGCCAGGCTGAGGAGCTGGTTGACACCGGAGTTGTAGAGATCGACGGGACGATCGCTGTAGCTCAGACGGGCGCTCTCGAAGGCGACGATGGTGCGGGCTGCGGGCTCGGGGATGGACAAACTCACTCGCTCTCAGCAGGGTGGATGCGGCCATGGGATCCCTCTCCTGCACGAGACACC
>JBKHJQ010000290.1:0-4089 GCA_046538055.1 Actinomycetota bacterium | reverse complement strand
TCATTGAGTCGTGGAGCCGCAGCATCCGGAGCAGCGCAGCATGGAGGTGGTCCGCTCTTTCCTTCTGGGAGCCTCCACCGTTTAGCCAGGCCACCCGCTCCGCAGCCTCTTCTTTGCTTTCGCAGTCCTTTTCCGGCTCCCATTCCCCATCCGGCTTATAATGTCCGGTGATCCAAAGCCCGGGTTCACTCTTCACGTAGACGTACATGCCACCTACCTCCTCTCGGCTTCGTGGCTGTGGTCCCCGGCGGCGCCGGCCGCCAGGACGAAAACCAGATAAAGGGCCCGGATCCGCCCGTCCGGCCCCAGGCGCACCGCCCGGGGGACGATGCGGATGCCCAGCAGGGCCTCCAGGCCCGCCATGCCCCCTGCTCCCAGGTCTACCCCCATCACCCGCACGTGGCCGTCCCGCCCGGCGAAGGCCAGGCGGCCGCGCACCACGGTGCGGTTGTCCTCCGTGTCCGCGACGAAGTGCAGGCAGGCGCCGGGGCCCACCACCAGCGGCTGTCCGGCATGGAGCCATTGCCCCATGCGGGGCTGTTCGGACGGGGCGGGGTGCAGCAGTTGGTAGATCTCAGCCATGGGTGCGTCCCCTTTTTGCGGGAGGTTTCCCCGGGGTATACCGCGCCGCGAGCTCCTCCCCGAAGAACTGGTGGAGCAGGCTCCCGGACACGGCCACCGCCTGGTCCTCCCCCACGTTGTCCGTGGCGCCGGTCACCCCGCGCCGCCGCAGGGCCTCCGGCGGGGCGGGGTGGCGTCGGTCACTCATCGACCAGGTCCTCCAGGCGGGCGAGGAACTCGAAGGCCGCGGCCGCGTCCTCGAACAGCTCCTTGCGCACGCGCTCCAGCTCCCGGCGCGTCACGGCGCCGTCGGCCAGGGCGTCGCGGATTGCCTCCGCGGTCTCGCCCAGCTCCTGGTGGTAGCCGGCGTAGAGGTCCAGCAGCTCGGCGTCGGAGACGCCCTCGAAGCTCGTCAGGGGGATGCAGGTGTGGTGCAGCAGCTGCGCCTCGGCGTGCAGGATCCGGAAGTCCTTGGCGGCGTGCTGCATGGCCACCGCCTCGCGGGTGGCGAGGTGGTGCGTCTCGTTCGAGGGGTTGACCTTGTTGGAGAGGGTGCCGGCGTGCATGCCGACCAAGGGGGCAAGGGCCCGGGCACCGCCCGGGTACTCGCGGACGACCCGGTACTGGGCCTCCTCGAGCGCGTCGTGGAAGTAGCGGCGGGTCATGTGACTGACCTCCCTGGCATCACGTTGCAATCAGGGAGGCGCTCGGCTAGGGTTCACCGTGTGAGTGAGGCTAAGGTGACCGAGCCGAGGGCCTCGGGCCCCGCCTATGGGTGTTGGCGCACCCGGCGGGGCCTTTTTTATTGTTCGGCGAGCTCCATCTGGCGGTCTTCCGCCTCCTCCCGCTCTATGCGCTCCAGCGGCAACCCGGTCTCTTCCGCGAGCTCTTTGACCATGCGATCCAGCTGGCGATATTCCCATCCTTCCTTGGCCGAACGCCGCTCCTTCACCAGCGCCCGCAGCTCCTTCCACTCCTTCAGTCGGATGTCACGCTCCTTGGCTTGCTGGGCCTGCTGCCGCACGGCTTGGCCAGTGAAGGTGCCCCGAGCCACCTCGTACTGGTGGAGCACGTCGGCCCATTCCTCGATCTTCTCTTCCAGGTAGTCGGCCCCGGCCTTGTTGCCGCCCGCGCGGATCTGGCTCGGACTTAGGCGAGCTAGAAAGATCTGCACCCGGTCCAGACGGATAGCTGTGTACGGTGTCCCCCCGTACAACGGTACGGTGACCGCGCCGTAAAGCTTGGCCGGGAATTCCTCATTGACCTTCTTACGTTGCCGCTCCCACCCCAGGCCGAATAAGTCCGTGATCGGCTTCAGCGGGACCACATCGTGGCCGTCCCCGGATTGCGTCACCGGCAGGGTTTCACCGGCGAAATTGAGATCAAGATGGGCGTGCACCTTTTCCATCACGCGGTCTCCTTCACTGGTTCCTCTTGCAGGCGCGCCCGCTCCCGTTCGCAGGCCTCCTCCAGGAGAAGCTGGGCCTTCTTGTTCGTGGAGCGCTGGTCCATGTCCGCCAGCTCCCGCAGCTCGTCCCGCAGGGATGCGGGAATGCGCAGCGTGATCTGAACGGCCGGCTCCTTGTTGGGGCGAGGGGAGTCCCTCATCGAATCCTCCTGGTGTCTTAAGGACGTTTCCCGACATCGTGTCATGACATAAAGTGGTGTCAAGACTATTTAACAGTGAGATGCCAAAATTCCGAGCATGGGTAGCCAGGACGAATACCGCAGGACAACCTTCCGTCTCCCTCCGGGAATGTACGAGGAAGTCCGTAAGGTTGCCCGGCAGGGAGACCGGTCCGCCAACGCCCAGATGATTAAGTTCATCCGGGAGGGCCTGGAGCGTCACTACGCCGGAGAATGGGGCGGCGCGCCCATGTCCGTGGGCGACCAGGTCGGCGCCTACGCCCGAAGCCTGTCCGGGGAGCCGGTACCGGCCGGGGGCGTGGAGCTGGAGTACATCCAGCGGGCGGTGGAGCTGGTGGAGGAGGCGGCCCGGTCCCTGCGGCTGGATCTGGAGCCGCGCGAGCTCGCGGAGTGGGTGGCCCTGCTCTACGGCATCAAGCGCATGGCCCCCACCTTCGAGTGGGAGACGCTCGGCGAGCAGGTGCGGCGGGAAATGCGGGAGTGGCAGGCCAAAGGGCGGCAGCAGGGAGGAGGGGAGGGCGGCCACGATGTCCCCGGCACGCCCGGGAACGGCACCTGGTAGCCGCCCCAACCCCGGTCAGAAGCCGATGCCCGCCCGCAGCCCGTACTCCGTCTCGGCGACGTCTTCCACGTAGTAGCTCCCCCCGGCCACGTTGGTGCTGTCCGTCTGGTCCAGGGAATAGAAGCGGACGTAGGGCGCTACCTCGAAAATCCCCTTGCGGAACTCCAGCGCGGCGCGGAACTGCCAGCCGCTGCTCCGGCTCACGGTCTCGTCCACGTCCACGCCCAGGACCTCCCCCTGCAGGCTCTCCTGACCCCAGAACAGGTAGCCGTACTCCAGCACCGTGCGCATGTGCCAGCCGCCGCGCGTGGTGTCGGTGGCGGTGAGGCCGATGGGGACGTAGGCGTTGGCGCTGGTGCGGTCGTGGCCGCCCGGCTCGGCGGTCAGGTGGCGGTAGCCCAGGCCGGTGTAGAGGGTGGTGCCGCCGAGGTCGGCGCCGATCAGCCCGCGGCCCTCGGCGACGGCGGTGGGGTCGGTGCTGCTGTCCCCCTCCAGGTCGTAGTCCACCGCGCCGGCCAGGGCGTGGCCCTCCACCGCGGCGAACAGGGCGCCGTCGTGCACCAGGCGGCCGCTGGCGCCGTAGAGCCAGCCGCTGGCGTCCAGGTCCAGGCCGAACACGGTGGTGTCGCCGCTGTACCGCGCGGCCTCGGCGGACAGGTGGCCGCCGGCGTGGGCGGGGGCGGCGGCGAGCAGGGCGGCGGCGAGCAGGGCGGTATAGAGAGCGCGCATAGGTCCTCCGGGATCAGGGGGTTGCGCTGTCCAGTGTAGCATTCCGGCCGTCCGGCTACGCGCTCCAGTTGACCGAGGCGTAGGCCGTGCCCTTCCACATCTCCACGTCGCCGTCGGCCGTCGAGTCGTCCAGGCTCTCGCTGGTCTGGAGCTGGGTCTCGTCGTCCCCGGAGTAGTAGCGCACGGCGGGAATCACCACGTCCCCGTCGGCCGTGCTGTCCTCCACGCTTTCCTCGGTATAGACCCGGGTGTTGCCGTTTCCGCCCTCGTCGTACTCCACCGAGGCCACCGTGTAGGTGCCGTCGTTGTCCGTGGAGCCCTCCACCTCGAAGGTCTCGCCGGCCTCGAAGTAGGCGGACTGATCCCCGCTCAGCTCGAAATAGTCGTCGGTGGTGTCCACCGCCTCGACGGCCCAGCTGCGGCTGGTGAGGGTGTAGGTGCCGTCGTTGCCGGTGGAGCCCGTGATCTCCACCTCGTCGTCCTCCTCGAACACGCCGGTCTGGTCGCCGTCCACCTTGAGGGTGTCGGCGCCGGTGTCCACGTCGGTGATGGGCCAGGCTTGCCGGCTCGCCACCACCCGCAGGCCTGTC
>JBKHJQ010000289.1:0-4094 GCA_046538055.1 Actinomycetota bacterium | reverse complement strand
GAACAGCTTTCGTAATCATCCTGCCCCGCGTGGTGGAGGATTTCACTCGCTTGATGGAGAGCCTGGTCGCCGAGGGCGGGACATGGGCCACGATCCTCGACCCGGTCGTGTCAACCGGATCGGGCAACTGGGGCCTGGTCAACACTTCGGCCGGGCTGGCGCCGGGTCTGTCGGTCGACCAGCTCAACCTGGTCATCTATGGCGCCTTGATCATCGCCTTTCTCATCTTCGAGCCGCTAGGGCTGTACGGGATCTGGCTGCGGATACGGAACTACTGGAAGGGATGGCCATTCACATACTGACCGATGCGTGAGGCTTCTCACCGCTACGGTGAGATCGCGGCGGCCCTGGCCGCCTGCTCGACGGAAGGCTCCCGACGGTGTCGGGTGTAGAGAGGAGAACGATAGGTAATGACTAGTAGAAGGAAAGCCCGATGGCTGGCGCTGGGGGTGGCGGTCACCCTCGTCATTGCGGCCTGCGGCCAGGGTGCGGAGGAGGCCGAAACCGATGTGGGGGTGACCGACGAGACGATCACGGTGGGCCTGCTGGCCGACCTGACGGGGATCTTCGCACCTCTGGTGCAGGACATCGTCGCCGCCCAGGAGGTCTACTGGGACCTCGTCAACGAGGGCGGCGGCATAGCCGGCCGGCAGATCGAGCTGGAGATCGTCGACACTGCCTATGACCCCGACCAGCACCGCACCCAGTACGAGGCGATCCGCGACCAGGTGGCGATCATCAGCCAGTCCACCGGCTCGCCGCACACCGCCGGGATCATCGATCTGATGATCGAGGACGACATGGTCGCCATCCCCCTCAGCTGGTACTCGGGGTGGGCCGACCCAGAGTTCGACCAGGGTGCCGCCCTGGAGCAGCAGACCAACTACTGCCTGGAAGCCATGAACGTGGTCGAATGGATGTCGGAGCGCTTCGAGGAGGAGAACGGCGAGGCCCCGACCTGGGGCGTCGTGTCCTTCCCCGGCGAGTACGGCCAGGACGGCGCCACCGGCGCCAAGCACGCCATCGAGGAGCTGGGACTGGAACTGGCCTTCGACGGCGAGGGCCTGGTGACCCCCGCTCCCGACGATCCCGAGACCGAGGTCATCACCGGGATCACGTCCAACGACCCGGACATGGTCTTCGCCACCGTGAACCCCACCAACCTGGCACCCATCATGAGCGGGGCCGCCCAGGAGGGATTCGAGGGGCAGTGGACCGGATCGGTCCCGAGCTACGACTTCCGACTGCTCGACTCCCCGGTCGCCCCCATCATCGACACCTCCTACACCCAGCCTGCCTACAACGTGTCGTGGGGCACGGACGTGCCGGGCATGGCCGAGCTGCGGGACGCCATGCTGGAGGCACGTCCCGACCTGCGTCCCTCCGACGCCTTCGTCATCGGCTGGCTGGAGGCGGTCACCACCGAGCAGATCCTGCGGGACGCGGGCGACGCCGGGGACCTGACCCGGGCCGGCATCAAGGAGGCGGCCCTGGCCCTGGAGGGCCTGGGCTTCGACGGTCTCGCTCCCGACCAGAGCTACTCGCCCCCCGACGATCCCGATTCGTATGTGACCCGCGAGATCGCCATCTTCGATCCCGACCTCGCCACGTACGAGGACGCCGGAAGTGCGGACCAGACGATCGGCTCGGCGCCCGACGGCGGGACAACCGGGTCGATCCTGGTGGAGGACTTCTTCGTCGGTGACGTCGCCGGCGGCTACGAGTTCACCGAGCGCTGCTTCGCCGGTTAGGCCCGCCAGGTGGGGTGAGCGGCCGGTCCGCTCACCCCACCGCTACCCGACGGAACGGCTCCAGTTTGCTGACAGTCTCCAACCTCGAGGTCGTCTACAACGACGTGGTCCTGGTCCTGAAGGGCATCTCCCTGGAAGTGCCCGATGGTCGCATCGCGGCCTTGCTGGGAAGCAACGGGGCCGGCAAGACCACAACGATGCGGGCCATCACCGGGCTCCTGGACGTGCACGAGGGCGACATCACCAAGGGCGTGATCCGCTTCGACGGGCACGACATAACCGATGCCCGTCCATCCCGGATCGTGAGCCTGGGGATCAGCCAGGTGATGGAGGGCCGGCGGGTCTTCGCCGAGATGACCGTGGACGAGAACCTGCGGGCAGGCGCCTATTCGAACCGGGACCGGGACAGGATCGACGCTGCCTACGAACGGGTGATGACCCTGTTCCCCCCTCTGGCCGGTCGTCGCAGGGCGACCGCCGGATACCTGTCGGGTGGGGAGCAGCAGATGCTGGCCATCGGCCGGGCGCTGATGCAGGATCCCAAGCTACTCATACTGGATGAGCCCTCCCTGGGACTGGCACCCATGCTCGTCCAGCAGGTGAGGGACGTGATCACCGAGATCAACCAGCAAGGCACCGCCGTCCTGTTGATCGAGCAGAACGCCAACATGGCCCTGTCCATCGCACACCACGGGTACATCATGGAGACCGGGAAGATGGTGATGGACGGAGCGCCCGAGAAGCTGCTGCGGGACGAGGACGTCCAGGAGTTCTATCTGGGTCTGCACGGTGAGGGCGGACGCAAGTCGTTCCGGGACGTGAAGCACTACAAGCGACGCAAGAGGTGGCTGTCGTGACGTTCGAGACCGGGACCCAGGACCGGGAGGAGGCGACGGCGGTGCCCTCCCGTGCTCCCGATGGCGAGCCGCTGCTGGCTTTCGAGGAGGTGCGGCTGTCCTTTCGGGGCCTGACGGCCATCGACGGCGTGTCCTTTCATGTGGGCGAGGGGGAGCTGTTTGCCATCATCGGGCCCAACGGGGCGGGCAAGACATCCATCTTCAACTGCATCAATCAGGTGTATCGGCCCGAGGAGGGCGACATCCGCTGGAGGGGGGAGTCGTTGATGGGGCTCAAGCCCAACCAGACCGCCGAGAGGGGGATCGCCCGCACCTTCCAGAACATCGCCCTGTACCCGCACATGACGGTGATAGAGAACATCCTGACCGGACGTCACATAAGGATGGACACTGGCTGGCTGGCCAGCGCCCTCTGGATCGGAAGGGGGAAGCGGGCCGAACTGCAGCACCGGGAGCGGGTGGAGGACATCATCGACTTCCTGGAGATCGAGCAGTGGCGCAAGTACCCGGTGGGGCTCCTGCCGTACGGGATCCAAAAGAGGGTGGAACTGGGTCGTGCCCTGGCCATGGAGCCCGAGCTTCTCCTCCTGGACGAGCCGGTGGCGGGGATGAACCTGGAGGAGACCGAGGACATGGCGCGGTTCATCCTCGACATCCAGGACGAGATGGGGATCTCGATGATCCTGGTGGAGCACGACATGGGCCTGGTGATGGACATCGCCGATCGGGTGATGGCCGTCGACTTCGGGCGGATGATCACCACCGGCCCCCCTTCTGAGGTGCAGCGCGACCCCAATGTGATCAAGGCCTATCTGGGAGAGGAATTCGGGTCCTGATCAGCTCCGGGTCAGGAAATCCACCACCGCCTCCTTGAACTCGGCGCTTCCCACCGCCTGGAGGTGATCGCCGGGTACGACTGCCAGCTGGGCGCCGGGTATGGCCCCAGCCAGCTTCTCGGGGTCGGGGGCGAGGGGATCGTCGCGGCCCGCCACGATCAGTGTGGGCACCCGCACCGCGCCGAGATCCAGGGAGCGGTGCCGGCCCGAGCGCACATGCGCTGCCAGGGCGGCACGATCGGCTCCTATCGAGTCGGCGAACTCCCGGAACGACCGGGCCCGGGGATCGCCGACGTCGCCCGGCCGGTCCGCTTCCAGGGCCCGGGCGACTTCATCGCCGCTGGAGCTCAAGCCCTCCAGGCCCCTCTCCACCAGGCTCGCTCCCAGGCCTCCCAGGACGAGCCTTCTGACCCGGGGGTCGACGGCGGCCACCATCAGCGACACCACCCCGCCCATGGAGTACCCGACCAGGTCGAAGGCGGTGAGGTCCAGGTGGCTGCACAGCTCCTGCAGGTCTGTGGCCATCCGGTCCTCGCCGTAGGCCCGGCGGTCGGTGGGCTTGGAGGATCTGCCATGGCCCCGGGCGTCCAGGGCGATGACGGGACCGGCCACCGGCGTCAGGACATCCACGACGCCGGTCACCTCCCAGT
>JBKHJQ010000288.1:0-4100 GCA_046538055.1 Actinomycetota bacterium | reverse complement strand
CCTGCCGGACAAGGCCATCGACCTCATCGACGAGGCGGGCTCGCGGATGCGGATCTACCGCACTGCTCCCAATCCGGAGATGAGCGAGATCGACAGGAAGCTGGCCGACGTGCGCCGACGCAAGGTGGACGCCGTTCAGGGCGAGCAGTTCGAGCAGGCTGCGGAGCTCCGGGACGAGGAGAAGGGCCTGATCTCTGATCGGGCCGCCACCGAGGAAGCCCTGGTGGCGGCGGGTGAGCCCATGTCGTGGGTCATCGATGAGGAGGAGATCGCCCAGGTCCTGGCTCAGTGGACCGGGATCCCGGTGCACCGCCTCACCGAGGAGGAGACCGCCCGTCTCGTCCACATGGAAGAGGAGCTGCACAAGCGGATCATCGGACAGCACGACGCCATCCAGGCCGTCTCCAAGGCCATCCGGCGCACCCGGGCCGGCCTCAAGGACCCCCGCCGGCCGGCCGGCTCGTTCATCTTCCTCGGCCCCTCCGGGGTGGGCAAGACCGAGACTGCCAAGGCACTGGCCCAGTTCCTGTTCGGCCAGGAGGACGCCCTCATCCAGCTCGACATGTCCGAGTACATGGAGAAGCACACCGTCAGCCGGCTGGTGGGCTCACCTCCCGGCTATGTCGGCTACGACGAGGGGGGCCAGCTCACCGAGGCGGTGCGGCGCAAGCCCTTCTCGGTGGTCCTCTTCGACGAGATCGAGAAGGCCCATCCCGACGTGTTCAACACCCTCCTCCAGATACTGGAGGACGGGCGCCTCACCGACGCCCAGGGCCGGACCGTCGACTTCAAGAACACGGTCATCATCATGACCTCCAACCTGGGCACCCGCGACCTCCACAAGAAGTCGGTGGGATTCCAGGTGGAGGACGAGGAGATGAGCTACGAGAAGATGAAGGAGCGGGTCACGGACGAGCTCAAGCGGCACTTCCGGCCCGAGTTCCTGAATCGGCTCGACGAGGTGATCGTCTTCCATGAGCTGACCACCGAGGAGATCAAGCTGATCGTCGACCTTCTCCTCAGCCGGGTGCGCGAGCAGCTGGAGGCCCAGCACCTGGACCTGGTGCTGACCGACGACGCCAAGGAGTTCCTGGGTGCGAAGGGCTACGACCCCGAGCTGGGTGCACGGCCCCTGCGCCGGGCCATCCAGCGCTACCTGGAGGACCCGCTCTCGGAGCGGGTGCTGCTGGGCGACTTCGAGTCCCAGAGCACGATCCTGGTAGGCGTCGACCAGGAGGCGGAGGAGCTGACCTTCGAGTCCTTCCCCGCTTCCGGCTCCGCCCAGGTGGAGATGGCCAGCCAGGAAGGCACCTGAGCCCCGCATAGGTCGATCGACTACATCTCAAGACCCGGTCTTCCGGAGCCGATGATTGGCGGTACACTCGCCGAGTTCCAAGGGAGTCCGGGTCTTGTCATTCGTAAGATACGTCTTGGTGGGGGTGCTGGTCGCCGCTTTGGCCGTTCCCGTCCAGGCTGCGGTGGGAGATGAGGACCACGGCCCCATCCAGCAGAGCGCCATCGTCGAGGATCTCGTACAGGCCGGGTATCGCAACGGGAACATGCCGGGTTTCCGCCTCATGGAGGTGGAATCGTGCCTCCTGGAGCGGGATGCCGCCTACACGCTGTCGCTGCTCCTGGAGGAAGCCCGCTCGGCCGGCATCTACCTCTACGCCCAGGATTGCTATCGCAGCCTGGACGCCCAGGCGTCGGCCTATGAGCGCCGCTGTCCGGTGGTGGAAGAGGAGATAACCAAGGTCGATCCCGAGACCGGGAAGGAGACCGTGGTCGAGGTCAAGAAGAACCGGTCCTGCTCGGGGCCCCCCATTGCCCGTCCCGGGCGTTCCAACCACGGGTGGGGGAGAGCCATCGACTTCAGCACCGGCCGGCGTGTCCTCTCCTGCGGGGACGCGGCCTTCGCCTGGCTGCAGGAGAACGCCGGCAGGTACGGGTGGGTCCATCCCGACTGGGCCAGATGCGGCCGTTCCACCCAGGAGCCCTGGCACTGGGAGTGGGGCGGGGTCACCGCCGACCTTCCGTTCCCTCTCCCCGAGGACCCCGGATTCAACTTCGACCCCCGCATCCGCTGACCCCTTCGCGGCCCTAGGGGTTCTCCCCTAGAGACGGCCGGGCAGGAGTGAGTGATGATGGTGGCATGACACCCCACAGTCCCCTTCGCGCCCTGGCCGAGGCCACCCCCGCCGATCGCAACCGCGTGGTGGACGCGCTCCGGGCCGCCTCCATCCTGGTCGTGATCCTGGGCCACTGGTTGATGGCGGCCGTCACCGTCCAGGACGGCGAGCTGGACCCCGGCCATGTCCTGGAGCTGACGGAGTGGACCCATCCCCTCACCTGGATCCTGCAGGTCATGCCGGTCTTCTTCGTCGTGGGCGGCTACGCCAACGGGGTGTCGTGGCGATCGGCGCGTCGGCGGTCAGAGCAGTACGGATCGTGGCTGCGGGCCCGCCTCCGCCGCCTGGTGCTTCCCGTGGTGCCGCTGCTGGCCGTGTGGGGCATCGGGGGCTGGCTGGCGCTGGAGGCGGGGCTCGACTGGCGCATGCTCCAGCTCGCCTCCCAGGTAGCCCTGGTGCCCACCTGGTTCCTGGCCGCCTACCTGGTGGTCGTGAGCGTGGCCCCCCTCACGCTATGGCTGTGGGAGAGGTTCGGCTGGCTCACGGTGGGGGCAGGAGTGCTTCTGGCGGGGGCCATGGACGTGGCCTCGATCGGGCTGGGGCTGGTCCCGCTCGGGTTCTTGAACTACCTGTTCGTGTGGGCAACGGTGCATCAGCTCGGCTACGCCTGGGCGGATGACCGGCTGGGGGGATCCGCTCGCCGTCTCCTCCTGGCGGGGTTGGGCCTGATGGCCACCGTCGCCCTGGTCCGGGTGGGACCCTACCCCATCGCCATGGTGGGCCTCGACACCGCCGACGTGTCCAACTCCTACCCGCCTCGCGTCACCCTGGCCACCCTGGGCCTCTTCCAGGCCGGGCTGATCCTCAGCCTGGAAAGGTGGATGCGGGCCTGGCTGCAACGGGTCCGGGTCTGGCAGGCGGTGATCTTCCTCAACATCCAGATCATGACCCTCTACCTGTGGCATCTCACGGCCATGGTGGTGGTCATCGGGTTGTCCCTCCTGGCGGGGGGAGCCGGTCTGGGGATACCGCCGCTCACCGGGGTGTGGTGGGGGACCCGTCCCTTGTGGTTCGGCGTCCTGGGGGTGGTGACGGCGGCCCTGGTGGGGGCGTTCGGGCGTTTCGAGCGGCCCGGGCCCGACCCGAGACCATCCCCTCCTCCCTGGCGTCCGGTCCTGGCGGTGGTCGGGATATGTGCCGGCCTGGGTCTTCTGGCGGCCGTGGGGATCGCCGACGGCGGCGGCCTCAACGGCCTGGTCCTGGCGCTACCCCTAATCGGCCTGGCGGCGGGAGGGGTGGGAGGAGCGCGCTGGTGGAAGCGGGTGCATCCGGGGCTCTGAGGGGAGGGACTTTCGACCCTGCTCCCGGCCCGCCTGTAACGACGAGAATCACTACCATGCTCCCGCGGCTGGAGGCGATTTGCTCCGGTCGACGATCATCCCCGAATTGGAGGACGACAACGTGAAGAGATACGCACGCGTGATCGGGCTGGTGGCCGTATTGGCCCTGGTCCTCGCCGCCTGTGGCGGCGACGGCACGGCCGACACCACCGAGGCGCCGGCCGAGACGACCGCTACCACGACCCCGGAGACGACCGAGGCGCCGCCGGAGACGACGGCCACCACGGAGGCTCCCACCGAGACCACCGAGACCACCATGGGCGAGGAGCCCATGGGCGATGCCATCACGGCATGTGAGGTCACCGACACCGGCGGCATCGACGACGCCAGCTTCAACGAGACGGCCTGGCGGGGTGTGGAGAACGCCATCGAGGACGGGCTCGCCACCGAGGACTCCGACTTCATCGAGTCGCAGGCCCCGGCCGACTACGAGCCCAACATCAACTCGTTCATCGAGGCGGGCTGTGATCTGGTCATCACCGTCGGGTTCCTGCTGACGGAGGCCACCGCCGCCGCGGCGGAGGCCAACCCCGACCAGAACTTCCTGCTCCTCGACTCCACGCCCGAGGAG
>JBKHJQ010000287.1:0-4109 GCA_046538055.1 Actinomycetota bacterium | reverse complement strand
GTCTTCGCGCATCATCTGCGGCCCATGGGCCGCAGATGATGCGCGAAAGCGGGGTGGGCCGGGAGGTGGGTGAGGGGAGTTAGCCTGTCCGGTCCTGTGATCGTCCATCCCGATCTCCGTCGGGGGATGAGAGACACCATCCCGATACTGATCCCGGTGGTGCCCTTCGCCCTGGTCCTGGGCCTGGCCATCGCCGAGTCCCCCCTGCCCAACCTGGTGGGTTGGCTCGGGTCCAGCCTCATCTTCGGTGGGGCGGCCCAGCTCACGGTGGTGACCCTCACCACGGAGGGGGCGGCGCTGCTGGCGGTGATCGCCGCCGGTCTGGTGGTCCAGACCCGCCATCTCATGTACTCGGCCGCGTTCGCCCCGGTCTTCGGCCCCCAGCCCCGCTGGTTCCGCTGGGTGGGGCCCTACTTCCTCATCGACCAGCAGTTCGCCCTCACCAGCCTGCGGGTGAACGACCCTCCGGAGTCCTTCCGGCGCTACTACCTGGGGGTGGGGCTCGCCTTCTGGGGCGTCTGGCAGGTCAGCGTCGCCCTGGGCCTGGTGGTGGGGCCGGTGGTTCCCTCCGACTGGTCGCTGGGGTTTGCCGTCCCGCTGCTGTTCGTGGGCCTGCTGATCGCGGCTCTCAACTCCCGTCCGGCCATGGCGGCGGCAGCCGCGGCCGGGGGAGTCACGTTCCTGGCGCTGGGGATCCCCAACCGGCTGGGAATCATCCTGGGGGCCCTGGCCGGGGTGGGGGCCGGACTGGTGGCGGGGCGGCGATGACCCTGTTCTGGATCGGGCTCATAGCCACCGTGGTGGTGGGAATCGGCACCTACCTCATGCGCTCCGTCTTCATCCTGGCTTTGGCCGACCGTCACTTCCCGCCCGTGGTCCGGGAGGCCCTGGGGTATGTGGCACCCTCTGTGATGGCCGCCCTGGTCGTCTCCCTGGCCCTGGACGGCTCATCTCCGGCCGGATGGATCGAGATCGTCTCCCTTCTGGTGGGCGGCGTCGTGGGTTGGCGCACCCGCTCCCTGCCGTGGGTGCTGGCGGCGGGTATGGGCACCCTGTGGATCCTGCGGGCGGTCTTCTGACAGATGGGCCGGCTCCAGTCCCTCGACGTGGAGCGGCTTGACCACGATCACCCTCTGTTGTCTGCCTATGTCCATTCGGGTACCTCCGCTTTCTGGCCCACCAGGGCCTCTATCGCCGGCAGCTCCCTCCCGGCGTGGTGCCCTCCCAGGCGACGGCGCTTTCGCCCAGCTCCCGGAGCTGGGCCTCGATCACCTCCCTCCGGGCCCGGTTGCGATGCTGCTTCATGAGGAGCCGGGCCAGGGGAGTGCCCGTGTCGATCTCCCCGTAGCGAAGCTGCAGCGTGCGCAGGATGTCGGCCACAGATCGAACGGAGGTTCGCCCTGTGACGCTTGCCAGGCCGAGCGCTACCCGTTTTTCGCGGGTTGGAAGGTCGGTGCCGCCGGGAAGAGGCGACGCTCGCTCAGGTGTCGTCCTCGGTGTCGTCGTTCCAGGCCGGGTCTTCCTCCCAGGCCTCGTTGCGCCGCTCCACCCTCTCCAGGGCCCGCTCGGCCTCCTCACGGGAGGCGTAAGGCCCCAGGCGGTTGGCCATCCGGCACCCGAACTTCGGCTCCACACGGCCGTGCTCCACGCAGTAGTACCACTCCTCTTCCATGCCCCCACGCTACCCGTGCCACAATCCGGCGCCATGAGTGAGCACTTCGACTTCGCCGTTGTGGGGGGAGGCATCGTGGGTCTCGCCACCGCCACGGCGCTGGAGACTCGGCACCCGCAGGCATCGGTGGTGGTCCTGGAAGCGGAGGATGAGGTGGGACGCCACCAGAGCAGCCACAACAGCGGGGTGCTCCATTCCGGCCTGTACTACACGCCCGGTTCGCTCAAGGCCCGCCTGTGCGTGGAGGGCCGGCGCCGAATGGTCGAGTTCTGCCAGGAGCACGGGATCGACCACGCCGTGACGGGCAAGCTGGTCGTGGCGTCGGACCGGGCCGAGGTGGGGCGGATGGATAAGCTCCACACCCGCGGCAACGCCAACGGCCTGGCGGGCATCCGCCGCCTCGAGAGGGGGGAGTGGCACGAGATCGAGCCGCACATCACCGGGGAGGCCGCCCTGCATGTGCCGGAGGCGGGAGTGGCGGACTTCGGGGCGGTGTTTGGGAAGCTGGCCGGGCTTCTGCGAGGGGACGTGCGGACCGCATGGCCTGTCACCTCTCTCCGTCGCCGCGGCGAGAGGTGGGAGGTGGCCGGGCCGGCGGGAGCGGTCAGCGCCGAACGGCTCATCACATGTGCCGGGCTCCACTCCGACCGGGTGGCGAGGTTGGCGGGGACGGAGCCGCCGGTGCGGATCGTCCCCTTCCGGGGAGAGTACTTCGCCCTGAGGGGCCCCTCGGAGCAGCTAGTCCGCCATCTGGTCTACCCGGTGCCGGACCCCCGCTTCCCGTTCCTGGGGGTGCACTTCACCCGCCGCATCGACGGCCTCGTCGAGGTCGGCCCCAACGCGGTTCCCGCTCTGGGACGCCACCACTACCGGGACGCAGCCCCCGACTGGCGGGAGTTCCGCCGGACCCTCGCCACGCCCGGGTTCGCCCGCCTGGCCCTTCGATATGCCCCCACCGGGATCGCCGAGATCGTCCGTTCCCGATCGGTGGGGCTGTATGCCCGTGCCGCCCGCCGGCTCCTGCCGGCCCTCCAGACCCAGGACCTGACACCGGCCGGTGCGGGAGTGAGGGCCCAGGCGGTGTCGCCCGAGGGGAGGCTGGTGGACGACTTCGTGCTGCAGCGCCAGGACGGGGCCCTCCACGTGCTCAACGCCCCCTCCCCGGCCGCCACCGCCTCCCTGGCGATCGGCGACTACATCGCGTCGGCCCTGGACGACGGTTGAGACCCGTTCCCCTCCGACCAGTGGGGGCACCTATGCAACACGTAGCACGTAGCACGTAGCACGTAGTACCGGCTGGGCACGAGTTCGGCTTCACCGGCGAGAACCCGTAACCTCCCCTCGGTGAGCACGTCCACCGTCAGGCCTCGCCGCCTCGGTCGGGTCGAGTTCACCGCCCTCCTGGCAATGTCCATGGCGCTTGCCGCCTTGGGGATCGACATCGTCCTTCCCGCCTTCGGCGACATGCGGCGCGAGTTCGGGTTGGCGGCGGACTCCACCGCCGTGGCCGGGGTGATCACAGCCTATTTCATCGGGCTCTCCGTCGCCCAGGTGGTCTACGGGCCGCTGGCGGACCGGTTCGGCCGCAAGCCCATCCTCTACGCCGGCTACGGGATGTACCTGGTGGGGGCGGTCACGTCCGCCTTCGCTCCCTCCCTCACACTGTTGTATGTGGCGCGGGTGATCTGGGGCCTGGGGGCGGCCGGACCCAGGGTGGTGACGCTGTCGGTGGTCCGGGACCGCTTCGACGGAGAGGAGATGTCCCGGGCGATGTCGTTCATCATGGCCGTGTTCATCCTGGTGCCCATCCTCGCTCCCTCCCTGGGTGCGGTGGTGGTGGGAGCATCCTCGTGGCGCTGGGTGGCCGGGGTGTGCGCCCTGCTGGTGGGCGTCATGGCCCTGTGGGCGATCCGGCTGGAGGAGTCGCTCGACCCCGCCTACCGGCGCGACCTCAAGCTGTCCCACGTCTGGGAGGCCACGCTTCTGGTCGTCACCAATCGCTTCACCATGAGCTACACGCTGGCTTTGACAGCCCTGTTCGGTGTGTTCATCTCCTACCTGGGCAGCTCGGAGATCATCTTCGGGGAGGTGTTCGGCATGGCCGACGAGTTCCCGCTGATCTTCGGGGCCGTGGCGGCGGTGATGGGTGGCGCCATGCTGGCCAATGCCTTCGTTGTCCGCCGCTTCGGGACCCGCCGGATGGCGCACGGCGTGCTGGTGGTGTACGTGCTGGGAGCGATGGCGTTCCTCGCCCTGGCGGTCGGCACCTCCGGGCGGCCGCCCCTGGGCGTCTTCCTGGTGGCACTGATGGTGATGCTCTCCTGCCATGCCCTGCTCATCCCCAACTTCAACACCATCGCCATGGATCCCATGAAGGAAGTGGCGGGGACCGCCTCCGCCGTGATCGGCACTCTGTCCACCGCCGGCGGCGCAGTCC
>JBKHJQ010000286.1:0-4114 GCA_046538055.1 Actinomycetota bacterium | reverse complement strand
GTCCAGGAGCTGGGCGATGCGCAGCTTGTCGCTCACCGAGAGGGAGATTCCCTCCTGCTGACTCCCGTCCCGGAGGGTGGTGTCGTAGATCTCGAGCGTGTTGTCCATGGGGTCTCCGTGCCGTTCGGGAATGAAAAAACCCCCTGCGATGAGGCAGAGGGCGAAGGGCGCAGGCCGGGCTGTGGTCTGCGCCTCAGTCGATAATGATGATGCCGTTGGCGAACTGGTACATCGTCCGATGAGTATGCCCCGCCTCCCGACATAGGTCAAGCCCCGGGAGGCGGAAGTCCGCATGTGGCGGGGTGGGAGCAGGGACAATGGTCCTTCCCGTATCCACAAGGAGGACCATCATGGATGTCGCTCTCGCCCAGATCCAGATCAGTCTCAACCTAAGTATCAGCGGAGTGCTCGCCGTGGTAGCCGGCGTGCTGATACTGCTCTTCCCCCGGCTGCTGAACTACATCGTCGCCCTGTACCTGATCGCCATCGGGCTCCTGCAGATTCTCGACATCTGAGTCCTCCCCACCTCCCGTCTATGCTCAATTGACATTTATATAAGCAGTCACTTAAGCTATGGCCGTGAACGCTTTCGATGTGCTCGGCGACCCGGTGCGGCGCCGGATCCTGGATGAGCTGGCCGACGGGGAGAAGACCGCCGGTGAGATCACCACTGTGATCCAGGAGGCCTTCGGGATCTCCCAGCCGGCGGTGTCACATCACCTCCGGGTGCTGAGGGAGAGCGGCTTCACGACCGTCCGCCGGGACGGGACGAGGCGGCTCTACGCCGTCCGGGCCGACGGGTTCCGGGACGCCGACGCCTGGTTGGAGCGCTTCCGGGGCATGTGGACGGGACCGCTGGAGGCCCTCGCCACCGAGGTGGAGCGGGGCAAGAGAGAAAGGAAGAGGCGATGACCACCATCGACGTGGACCATCACATCAGCGAGATCGACCGCAGCGTGGGATCGCGGAGACTGGAGGCGGGCGAGGCCCGGGTCCTCACCGTGAGCCGGGTGTATCCCACCGATCGGGACGACCTCTGGGACGCCTGCACCAACCCCGAGCGGATTCCCCGCTGGTTCCTCCCGGTCAGCGGGGACCTGACGCCGGGCGGCCGCTACAAGCTGGAGGGGAACGCCGAGGGCACCGTGGAGGAGTGCGATCCCCCGCACCGCTTCACCGCCACCTGGGAATTTGGGGGACAGGTCTCCTGGATCGAGGTGCAGGTCAGCGCCGAGAGCGGGGGGCGAGCCCGGTTCACCCTGGAGCACGTCGCCCATGTGGAGGACGAGCTGTGGGCCCAGTTCGGCCCGGGAGCGGCGGGAGTCGGCTGGGACGGAGCCCTGATGGGGCTGGCCCTGCATCTGGAGTCGGGCTCACAGCCGGTCGACCCCCAGGCGGTACAGGAGTGGATGGCCTCCGAGGACGGCCGGCGGTTCTTCACCGAGAGCAGCGCCGGGTGGAAGGACGCCAGCATCGCCGCCGGCACCGACCCGGCGGACGCCGAAGCTGCCGCCCAGCGGACCACCGCCTTCTACACGGGTGCCGAGGGGTCCTAGCCCGCTCCGCCGGATCCCAACCAGCGTGCGTCGGCCCGTCGTGGGGACGGGACGGTGCACACCAGTTGGAGACGGTGGCTCAGTCGTAGGCGTGACGGAACATGACGGCGATGCGGGGACCGGCCGAGGCCACCTTGGGAATGCTGTGGTCGAAGGTGCGCTGACACGACCCACCCATCACCAGCAGGTCTCCCCGCCCCGCCGGCCACCCCATGGACGAGCCGCCGCCTTTGGGCCGGATCCGGAAGGGCCGGGGCTCACCGAGAGACAGGATGGCCACCGTGGCCTCCTCCATATCCCGGGCGATGCGGTCGCCGTGCCAGGCGACGCTGTCGCTCCCGTTCCGGTAGAGGTTGGCGGTGATCCGGTCCAGGGCCACCCCGTAGCGCTCGCTCAACACGTCCGACATCTCCCCGATCACCTCCAGCCCCGGGGGCAGATCGGAGCGGTCGAAGCGGGCCACCAGACGGGGACGGGCGATCTCCTCACCCCGGATACGCTCGGTGCCCTCCTTCCAGTCCAGGGCTTCCATGGCGGTGAGAAACAGACCGTCAGGGTCCTTGGCCCAGCCGGGCTGACGGTCTATCCAGGCGTCGTCGGAGAGCTGGATGCGGCGCATCTCCCGAAACTCGCGATCGAAGGTCTCCGGATCCCCCGCTTGGGAGAACAGCGAGCCCTGGAACGCCATGTCGTTCACAACGTGATTGTAGCGAACGCCTGTTCGTAAGAGGCGACCCCCTGGAAGGTGTCGGTCGACTCCGGTACCTTCCGGGCATGGGTACCAGATACTTCACCCCCAAGCTGTTCGCCTTCCTGCGGGACCTGGCCGAGAGCAACGACCGGGACTGGTTCCGGTCCCACCAGGACGACTACGAGCGCCATGTCCGGGAGCCGGCGCTGGACTTCATCGCGGACGCGGCCGAGCCCCTGGCTCGCATCAGCGAGCATTTCCGGGCCGACACCCGCAAGGTGGGGGGATCCCTCTTCCGGATCCAGCGCGACGTCCGCTTCTCCCAGGACAAGAGCCCCTACAAGACCAACACCGGCATGCACTTCCGCCACATCCAGGCCCGGGACGCGCACGCCCCCGGGTTCTACATCCATCTCGAGCCGAGGAGCTCGTTCATCGGCGTGGGCTTGTGGAGGCCCGATGCCGCCACCGCCTACGCCATCCGCTCCGCCATCGACGAGTCCCAGGACGCCTGGGTGGGTGCGACCCGGGAGCCGTCCTTCCGCCAGACCTTCGTCCTGGACGGAGACTCCCTCAAGAGGCCTCCCCGGGGCTACGGAGCCGAGCATCCCCTCATCGACGACCTGAAGAGGAAGGACTTCGTGGCGTCGGCTCGCATCGCCCAGTCCCAGATCACCTCCGATCACTTCCTGGAGGACTTCATCGACCACTGCCGGCGGGCCGCCCCCTACATGGCCTTCCTGTGCCGGGCCACGGGTGTCCCTTTCTGAGGCACCGTTGCCGGTCCATCCGCCCTCGGGTACGATTCGGGCACATGAGACACGGCAACCTGACCTGGTGGTGGCGCGGTCCCTGACGGCTCCGCGCGCCATACGTGTCTCGTTACCGCCGCCGGAGCCCTCCGGCGGCTTTTTCATATCGGTGATCGACGAGGAGTGAGACGTGAGCAGCGAGAAGAAGCGGGTGTTCTCCGGGATCCAACCCAGCGGTGACGGCCAGCTCCATCTGGGCAACCTGGTGGGGGCGCTGCGCAACTGGGTGGACATGCAGGACGAGTACGAGACGATCTACTGCGTCGTCGATCTCCACGCCATGACGCTGCCCTACGAGGTGACCCAGTTCCATGCCGGCCGCCTGGTCACGGCCAAGTCCCTCCTGGCCGTGGGTATCGACCCGGACCGCTCCCTCCTCTACTACCAGTCCCAGGTCCCCCACCACGCCGAGCTGAGCTGGATCCTGGGGACGATCACCGGCCTGGGTCAGCTGGAGAGGATGACCCAGTACAAGGAGAAGTCCGACAAGGGCGGCCAGAACCTGGGGTTGTTGGCCTACCCGGTCCTGCAGGCGGCGGACATCCTCGTCCATCGCGTGCATGCCGTCCCGGTGGGTGAGGATCAGACCCAGCACCTGGAGCTGACCCGCGACCTGGCGCAGCGCTTCAACAGCCGCTTCGGGGACATCTTCCCCCTCCCCGAGCGCATCACCCCCGAGGTGGGGGCCCGGGTGATGTCGCTGCAGGACCCGACGTCCAAGATGTCCAAGTCCGAGCCGAACCCGGCCTCCCGGATCATGCTGGTGGACGAACCGGCTGCGATCGAGAGGAAGATCAGGAGCGCCGTCACCGACTCGGAGACGACGGTGGCCTTCGACTGGGAGCGCAAGCCGGGCATCTCCAACCTGGTGGAGATCTTCTCGTTCTTCACCGGACGCAAGGTCGACGAGGTGGTGGACGAGTACGCCGACTCGGGGTACGGGCGGTTCAAGCAGGCCGTGGCCGAGGCGGTGATCGACGGCCTCACTCCCATCCGCACCCGCTTCAAGCAGCTGGACGACGCCGAGGTGGCCCGCATCATGGAGAGGGGTGCCC
>JBKHJQ010000285.1:0-4118 GCA_046538055.1 Actinomycetota bacterium | reverse complement strand
GGCACGGCCGTACGCGACGACGGCGTCGCCGATCATGCCAGCCACCGGGCGGCGTCCGCCAATCCGGCCCGCAGTTCCGCCGAGCCCGCCATCCGCACGACCAGGGCGCCGACAGCCAGCGCGAGTGCCACGAAGGCCATGACGGCCGTGAAGGTCGAGTAGGTGAGAACGCTCATTGGGCACGGACCCGGGTGGACGAGGTGTGGGGAGGCAGTCTACGTCCCACCAGGAGTTTCTAGAACCCTACCCGCCGGCGCGCAATCTCACTGCTGTGGGCTGCGTCCTGATACGTGAAGGCCGGCCGACGAGAACGTCGAGAACGAGGAGATAGGAATGTCGACTGCTACCACAGTGAAGAACGGGATCGACCTAGCCCAGCTCACCGAGACGATCGAGGCGATCCAGAGCGACCCCGGGCTGGGGACGTTCCGGTTCCGGGCCTCCAGCTCCTGGGAGAACGGGACCTACAACCACGGCCGGATCGGGTCGTTCCTCCACGCCGGCAACGAGGACGACTCCCGCACCAGTGCGTTCGAACTGGACGGGGACGAGCCGCCGGTGCTCCTGGGGGAGAACAAGGGGCCCAACGCGGTGGAGCTGGCGCTCCAGGCCCTGGCGTTCTGCTACGCCGTGGGCTATGCCGCCAATGCCGCCGCCAAGGGGATCGAGCTCTCCTCGATGGAGTACGAGATCGAAGGCGACTTCGACGTCCGCTCGTTCCTCGGTCTGAACGGCCCCCGGCCCGGCTTCACCCAGATCCGGGCCCATGCCAGGATCTCCAGCCCCAACGCCACGGACGAGCAGCTCCAGGAGCTGTGCCGCTACGTCCAGGACACCTCCCCGGTGCGGGACATACTGGCCAACCCCACCCCCGTCGAGACGACGCTGGAGGTGGTCTGAGCGCCCAGCGGGCCGGGAGGGAGCGCCCCCATGGGCCTCCCTCCCGCCGCCGGCAGTGAGGAGAGAGACGATGACCCGAGAGGACACTGAGCCAACCCTGAGCGTCGACCCCGAGGAGCTGCGGGGCGAGATCCGCGTCAAGTACGAGGAGGTGGCCACCAGGCCCGATGGCACCTATCACTTCTTCACCGGGGAGCGGGCCACCCGCCAGGCCGGCTACCCCCGCGATCTCCTGGCCGGCCTCCCCGAGCAGGTGGTGGAGGCCTTTGCCGGAGTCGCCTACCCATTCGAGTGGGGACTCCCGGAGCCGGGCGAGAGGGTGGTGGATATCGGCTCGGGAGGAGGTCTCGATTCCATCATCGCCGCCCGATCCGTGGGCGGGGACGGCGCCGTGGTGGGAGTGGACATGACCGACGAGATGCTGGACCGCTCCCGCCACTCTGCCCAGGAGCTGGGCCTGGGCCATGTCGACTTCCGCCGGGGCTACGCAGAGGAGCTTCCCGTCCCCGACGGCTGGGCCGACCTCGTCATCTCCAACGGGGTCTTCAACCTCATCCCCGACAAGCACCGCGCCTACCGGGAGGTGGCGAGAGTCCTGCGGCCGGGCGGACGGCTCCAGGCCGCCGACATCTGCGTGGAGAAGCCGGTGCCGGAGGCGGCCAAGGAGGACATCGACCTCTGGACCGGTTGAATTGCCGGTGCCCTGCCGTGTGCAGGGCTGGAGCCGGTTCTCCGCGGAGCCGGACTGGAGCGGATCGCCATCGGTCCCAGGGTGGACATCTTCGCCGGCGCGCCCGGCGAGGAGCAAGCCCGCCAGTTCGGAACCTACGGCATCTCCCTCCGCGCCTGGAAGTCGCCCCACCAGGCCCCTAGGGTCGTCCCGTAGCCATGTCGTCGGACCGACCCCCGTTCCAGGAGATCGCCAAGGATCAGCTGCCCTGGCTGTTCTCCCTGGCCCGCCGCCTGGCGGGTGAGGGGGCCGAGGACGTGGTCCAGGAGTGCCTGACCAAGGCGTATCGCAGCTACGACGACCTGCGCGATCCGGTGGCCGCCCCGGCCTGGTTCCGCCGGATCCTGGTCAACTGCGCCCGGGACAGGTTCCGCCGGGAGTCGGCCGGGCTGGAGGAGACGCCGGTAGACGACGTGGGGGAGTACTCCCTCTACCGGACCATCGCCGAGGAGGACCCCTGGCCCTACTCGGACAGCGTCCACCTCGACTTCCTGCGGTCCTTCACCCAGGAGGACGTGTGGGCGGTGCTGGATCGGCTCAAGCCGATGTACCGGGTCCCGCTGGTGCTCGTCCACATGGAGGGCCTGCCCACCCGCCAGGTGTCCCGGATGCTGGGGGTTCCGCTCAACACCGTGCTGTCGTGGCTCCACCGGGGCCGCAAGAGCTTCGAGCGGGAGATGTGGGAGTACGCCACCGAGAACGACCTGTTGAGAGAGAAGGAGACGACGTGATCGCCTGCGCGGAGGCGGTGAGACAACTCTGGGAGTACCTGGAGATGGAATTGGACGAGGACGACAAGCAGCGGGTGGACGAGCATCTCGCCTTCTGCCGCCGCTGCTGCGGCGAGCTGGAGTTCGCCACCGAGCTGAAGCGCATCATGGCGCGCAGCACCGAGGTGGACCTGCCCACCCCCATCGAGGAACGGCTCCAGTCTTTCATCGACGACCTCGAGGAGGCCACATGACCGAGGACCTCATGTTCAAGGACGAGATCCAGGAGCTCGTCCGGGACGCCTACCAGAAGGTGGACGCCCCCGACGGGCCCGGAACCCGGTTCTACTCCGAGGACCAGCTCTCCCGCCTGTCCCCCCAAGCCCGGCGCTGGTCCCTGGGGGTGGGAAACCCCCTCCCCTACGCCGGCCTCCAGCCGGGCGAGACGGTCCTCGACCTGGGGAGCGGGGCCGGCCTGGACATGTTGCTCGCCGCCCAGGAGGTGGGGGCCACCGGCCGGGCCATCGGAGTGGATTTCCTGCCGTCGATGGTGGAGAGAGCTCGCGCCCTGGCGGATGAGGCGGGGAGCGGCAACGCCGAGTTCATCCAGGCGGAGATCGAGGACTTGCCCCTGGCGGACGAGTCGGTGGATGTGGTCATCTCCAACAGCTCGATCAATCTCTCCGCCCGCAAGAGCCGGGTGTTCGCCGAGGCCCACCGGGTTCTGCGGCCGGGAGGGCGACTCTGCATCTCGGATCTGACGATCGACGAGGACGAGCTGCCACCCGAGATCCTCACCCACCCCTCCGCCTGGGCCGGTTGAGTATCGGGAGCTTTGGCGGAGCGTGTCTTCGTCGAGAAACTCACCAAGGTCGGGTTCGCCGAGCCCGAGATCCTGGAACGGCATGCCTTCGAGCTGGAGCATGCCGCCGAGTACCCGCTGTTCACCCCCGACCTGATCGAGCTGATGGAGCGGCTCCTGCCCGACCAGGTCAAGGACGAGGTGGCCACGGTGGTGACGCTCCGAACGGTGAAACCGGTCTGAGACCGAGGACCATTAGCCTCGGCGGACCACACCACCGCGGCGAGGTCTCCGTGAAGCGCCTACCCCAGATCGGATGGATCCTGTTCCTGGCCAGCGCCATCCTCTTCACCTGGTCGGGAATCCGGGCGGGCGACTGGCTGGTGATCTGGGCGAGCGTCGTCTTCGGCCTGGCCTGCATCCTCTTCCTGGTGGCCGACGACTGATGCCGTCAGGGCGTCGCCAATAGCGACTCCACGGCGGAGACCGCTTCCTCGGGGCCGGAGGCGGCCGTCCCCCGGTCCCGGTAGTCAGGCCAGCCGAACATGTGGACCAGAGGAACCCCCGTCCGGATGGCGAGGGAGATCTCGCTGAGGGTCCCCCAGCTGCAGCCCACCGCCACGACCGCTTCGGCGGCCCGCACCACCAGCCCGTTGCGCAGCTCCCCCAATCCGGTGGGAAGGGCATAGGTGTGCTCCGGGGACCCCTCCGAACGCGACGACCCGGGAAGCAGGGCGATGCTCACGCCTCCCGCCCGCCGGACACCTGCCGCCGTCGCCTGCATGACCCCTCCCATTCCCCCTGTGACCACCACCGCTCCCCGCCGGGCGATCCCCATTCCGATTTGAAAGGCGGCATCGAGAAGCTCGGCGGGCGGATCGGTTCCCGGCCCGATCACGCTCACATACCTTCCGGCGAGTGTCTGGTCGGTCATCGTGGAACTGAACCTAGCCCGAACGGGACGTCGCCGACCCGC
>JBKHJQ010000284.1:0-4119 GCA_046538055.1 Actinomycetota bacterium | reverse complement strand
CTCCCAGGCGGGCCACCGCCAGCACCAGGCTCATCCCCCCCTCGGAGACGCCCAGGTCGAGTCGGGTGAAGGGAAGCAGGGCGGACGCCTCTCCCTGCGCCCATCCCATGCCCACGCCTGCCAACCACAGGAGCCCGATGATCCAGCGGTCGTCTCTCGTCAGCGGCGAACGGGGGAGGAAGGGACGGAGGATGGCCGGCGGCATGGGACGTGGGGCAGAGTAGGGGATGGCCGGTTAACCGGTTCTCCATGGGAGACTGGCGGCATGACCGAGGGACTGGCCCAGTCCGGCTTCCTCCTCCAGGCGATCGTCGCCTTCGGGGGAGGGATCCTGTCGTTCGTCTCCCCCTGCGTGCTTCCCCTGCTCCCCGGGTACCTGGCCATGATGTCGGGCTATTCGGCCACCGACGTCTCCTCCGGCCAGGTCCCGATGCGGTCGATGCTGGCGAAGGTGGGGCTGTTCATAGGCGGCTTCACTCTCGTGTTCGCTGTTCTGGGCGCCACCGCCACCTCCCTGTCCCAGGTGATACGTCAGAACCTGCCGCAGCTGACCCGCATCGCCGGGGCGGTGATCGTGGTGGCGGGCCTCCTGATCGTGGCGATGGCCGTGAGCAACCGGGGGCCACTCGCCTTTCTCAACCGGGAGCGTCGCTTCGACGTGAGACCGTCGCGGCTGGGGCGGTGGTCGGCTCCCGTGATGGGCATGGCCTTCGCCTTCGGATGGACGCCCTGCATCGGGCCCATCCTCACCGTCGTCCTCGCCACTGCCGCCACCCAGGACACGCTGGGAAGGGGAGTGGGCCTCCTGGTCGCCTACGCCCTGGGCCTGGGGGTGCCGTTCCTCCTGGCCGCTCTGGGGCTGGCACGTGTGTTCACCGGGCTAAGGCGCTGGCTCAAACCCATCAACGTCGTCTCCGGGCTGGCCCTGGCCGCCTTCGGCGTGGTGATGCTCACCGGGACGCTGTCGACGTGGTCCTCCCGGCTCTCCCGGCTCTTCATCGACGTTCCCTTCCTGGAGCAGCTCGCCAACATCTGAGAGACGCCGGAATGGGGGTCGACGCGGTTAGGGTGGCCGGGTGCGTCAGTACCACGATCTACTCAGGCGGATACTCGACGAGGGAGTGGAGAAGGACGACCGGACCGGCACCGGCACCTATTCGGTCTTCGGCCATCAGATGCGCTTCCCGCTGGAGGCTGGTTTCCCGGTCGTGACCACCAAGAAGGTGCATCTCCGCTCAGTCATCGCAGAGCTGCTGTGGTTCCTCCGAGGCTCCACCAACGTCGGCTGGCTGCAGGAGCGGGGTGTGAGGATCTGGGACGAGTGGGCCGATCCCTCCGGCGACCTGGGGCCGATCTACGGGTATCAATGGCGGTCGTGGCCGGCTCCCGACGGCGGGCATGTCGACCAGATCGCCCGCGTGGTGGAATCGATCCGCCACAACCCCGATTCCCGCCGTCACATCGTCTCCGCCTGGAACGTCGCCGACGTGGAGGAGATGGCCCTCCCGCCCTGCCATACGCTGTTCCAGTTCTACGTGGCGGAGGGGAAGCTGTCCTGCCAGCTCTATCAGCGCTCTGCCGACGTCTTCCTGGGGGTCCCGTTCAACATCGCCTCCTACGCCCTCCTCACCCACATGGTCGCCCAGGTTACCGGTCTGGGTGTGGGGGACTTCGTCCACACATTCGGTGACGCCCACCTCTACCGCAACCACGAAGAGCAGGCCCGCCTCCAGCTGGAGCGGGAGCCGCGGCCGCGGCCGTCGCTGTGGCTGAACCCCGAGCGCACGTCCCTGGACGAGTTCGATCTCGACGACGTGGAGGTGCTGGGCTACGACCCGCATCCCGCCATCCGGGCTCCCATCGCCGTCTGATGGCCGTCACGATCGTGGCGGCGGTGGCCCGCAACGGCGTCATCGGCCGTGCTGGCGGCCTTCCCTGGCACATGCCCGAGGATCTGGCCCGCTTCAAGGAGCTGACCATGGGCGGGACGCTCGTGATGGGACGCAGGACGTTCGAGTCGATCGGCCGCCCCCTGCCGGGTCGTCGGACCGTGGTCCTCACCCGCCGGCCCGGCTGGTCGGCGGCCGGGGTGGACACGGCCGCCTCCCTGCCCGACGCCCTGGAGATGGCCGGCGAGGGCGAGGTCTATGTGGTGGGCGGAGCCGAGGTCTACCGCCAGGCCCTGGACGTGGCGGACGCCCTGGAGATCACGGAAGTGGATCGAGAGCCCGACGGCGACACCCTCTTCCCGGAGATACCCCCCTCCTTCCGGTTGGTCCATCGGGAACCGGGGGAGGGCCTCGCCTTCACCCGCTGGGAGAGGATCCGTGAGGACGGCTGATCGTCTCCGTGCGGCCACCCTCACAGAAGGGCATCGGCGAGCCGGTACCCTGGACGGTGCATGGAAGTCCGCCCTACTCGAGAGGAATTCGAGCGTCTCGCCGCCGAGTACCCGGTGGTTCCACTCGCCACCACTTTCGTAGCCGACCGCGAGACGCCCGTGTCCGCCTTCCAGAAGCTGGTCGGCGACGAGCCGGGTTTCCTCCTGGAGTCCGTGGAGGGCGGGGAGAACTGGGGCCGGTGGTCGTTCGTGGGATGGGATCCGGCCTTCACCCTCACCTCCCGGGACGGTCACAGCAGCCTGGACCGGCCCGGTCCCCGCCTGGTGGATGCCGACCCCCTCACCGTGCTCGAGGACCTGATCGATCGTCACACCATCCCCGACCTGCCGGGGCTGCCCCCGCTCCACACCGGGGCCGTCGGCTACATGGCGTTCGACGCGGTCCGCCACGTGGAGCGTCTTCCCCACCGCCCCCCCGACGACCGGGGGCTACCGGAGATGGTGTGGCACTTCGTGGGATCGCTGGCGGCGTTCGATCGCATAGACCAGACCGTCACCCTGGTCCGCAACGTCTTCACGGGTGGGGGCGGTTCCTTTGACGAGGGCGTGGCTGCTCTGGAGGAGGCGGCGGAGCGGCTGGGTGAGGGGGTGGCCTACAAGCCCACCCCGGTGGGGCCCGAACCCGAACCGCCCGCATGGACCTCGACGTTCACCCCCGAGGCATTCGAAGGGGCGGTGAGCGAGATCAAGGACTCCATCCTGGCGGGCGACGCCTACCAGGTGGTGTTGTCCCAGCGTCTCGCCACCACGGCTCCCGGGAACGCCTTCGATGTGTACCGGGCCCTCCGGCTCATTAACCCCTCGCCTTACCTCTTCTTCATACGCCACCCGGACGTGGCGGTGGCCGGCTCCTCTCCCGAGCTCATGACCCGGGTCCGGGACGGAGTGGCGTACTCCCGGCCCATCGCCGGGACGCGCCGCCGGGGCGATACGCCCGAAGAGGACGCCCAGCTGGCCAAGGAGCTGCTGGCCGACCCCAAGGAGAGAGCCGAGCACGTGATGCTGGTGGACCTGGCCCGCAACGACCTGGGCCGGGTATGCGACTTCGGGACGGTGAGCGTCGACGACCTGATGGTGATCGAGCGCTACTCCCATGTGATGCACATCGTCTCGGGGGTGTCCGGTCGGGTGCGGGAGGGCGTGGGTCCCGTGGACGTGCTTCGGGCCACCTTCCCCCATGGCACCGTGTCCGGAGCACCCAAAGTGGCGGCCATCGAGATCATCGACCGCCTGGAGCCGGTGGCGCGGGGGCCCTATGCGGGGGCTTCCGGGTACATCGACTTCTCCGGCAACATGGACACCGCCATCTGTCTCCGCACCGTCGTCCAGGCGGGAGACACCGCCTGGATCCAGGCCGGGGCGGGGATCGTGGCCGACTCCGATCCAGCAGCCGAGTACCGCGAGACCATGGACAAGGCCGCCGCCGCACTGGCGGCCATCGCCCGGGCCGAGAATCTATGAGCACCACACCTGCCACCTACGGAGACGTGACCAGCGAGTACCGGGCCGCCCGGGCCGAGGCGGGGCGAGTCGACGGCCTGTACGAGCTGATCTGGTTCAGCGGGTCGGATGCGGTGGAGTTCCTGGAGAACCTCATCTCCCAGAACGTCGCCGCCCAGGAGCCGGGAACGGTCCGGCGCTCGTTCCTCCTGGGACCCCGCGGGAAGATCACTGCGGTGATGTGGGTGCTGCGGGACACCGAGAGAGTGGGCCTGCTC
>JBKHJQ010000283.1:0-4131 GCA_046538055.1 Actinomycetota bacterium | reverse complement strand
CAGCAGGTAATAGCCCTCGTACACAGCCGATGCCCGAAGTGCCGGGAAGACCGCTTCGGCCACGAACTCGGGGGTGAGGTCCTCGGTCACGGCCTGGGTGGCCCCGGTGGCGAGCGCCTTCTCCTCGGCCTCGGCCGCCTCCTCGCCCTGGCCCACATCCGCCGTGTAGGCCACGACCTCGGCACCGTAGGTCTCTCGCAGCCAGGCCAGGATGACCGACGTATCCAGCCCCCCCGAGTAGGCGAGGACGACCTTCATACCCCGGCCCCCAGATCCTGGAGCCGCTGGGCGAACTCCCGTCCGTTCCCTCGCTCGCTCACAACCACCAACACCGTATCGTCCCCGGCCACACAACCCGCCATGACATCGTAGGAGACGCGATCGAGTGCGGCGGCGACCACCTGGGCCGCCCCCGGGGGGGTCTTGAGGATCACGAGGTTCCCGGACGGCTCGATCGACGTCACGAATGCGTCGATGATTCCGGCCAGCGCCGACTCGGCCCCGTCCTGCTCCGGGCCGCCGCCCAGCACATATCTGCTTCCGTCCTTGCGTGCTCCCAGGCTGGCCAGGTCCCGGGATACCGTGGCCTGTGTGACCTCCAGGCCCCGCTGCGCCAGGAGGGCAACGAGATCGTTCTGGGAGTGGATCTCGTGGTCTGTGAGGAGGGATCGGATGATCCGTCTCCGGGCGGAGGAAGTGGACATGCCACTAGAATACGCATATGCGTATACGAATGCCAGTCCACTTTCAGGGTTGCCACTGATAGAGGACCCGGCGCCCGCTCTCCACCCCTAGCGCCAGCAGGGAGTCGGCCAGCGGGAGAGGAAGAGCGCGGGACGCACTCATCCCGTGGGGTGGATCCAGGGGGATCTCCGCCCATCCGCCGTCCGCTTCCCGCCACAGGCGCCTCCCGGCTTCCAGCACCAGCGCATCTCCTGCCCGGGCCACGGCGCTGACATCGGTGCGGGGCGGCTCCAGCTCCCTCCCGGAGTCCAGCACGACGATGCTCCCCTCCCCCACGAGGGCCGTGGGGGGCTGGGTATCGACGAGCACCGCCCCGGGCGCCAGGGTCTCCCACGTGCGCCCCTGCCGGCTGAACACGACCTCCTGGGCACCCCGAGTACCGGGGGCCGTGGCCACGAAACCCTCCGGAGTCCCCGCCACGTCCCAGACGGGAGTGGCCGGCGCGGGGTCATCCCGGAGCGACCAGCTTCGACCGCCATCCGCCGACACGGCCACGTTCCAGAGGAGGTCCCCGTCCCTTCCCACCGCCAGGATGCTGCCGTCCACCTGGGTGACGGCCACCACCTGGGGCGGGGCTCTCTCCCCCGGCCAGGGATCTGCCCTCCGCTCCCACTCGGTGCCGGTGGAGGTCCAGTACATGGAGGGCAGCGCCACCCACTCGTCGCCTACGGGAGCGATGGTGGAGATGGAATCTCCCCAGGGAGGTCGAAAGGACTCCACTCCCTCGCCGTCCAGGAACCACCATTCGTCCTGGGTCCCTCCCAGGACCCAACCCTCTGCCACCTTCCACGCCCCGAGGGAGCGGCCCTCTCCCAGATCCCGCAGCGACTGCCATCGACCACCGTCCCGAGCCGGGACCACCCGGATCTCCTCAGATCCGCCCCCGCCCTGCACCCACGCCCGGGGCTGGTTGTCGGGGCCGGAGCCGACCGCCACCCCCTCGGAAGCCGCCGCCACCTCCCCCTCCAGGGCCAGCCTCTCCCACTCCCCCCTATCGCTCGACCACAGCGAACCTCCTCCCACCCCCACGCCCGACCCCTCCCCCTCGGCGGGGAGGACCAGGCCTCCCGGTATCCGATCCAGGGGCTCCCACCCCTCGCCTGCTTGCATCCACCTCCGAGAGCGGGCCTCCCCCATCTCAACCAGGGTGACGACCATCTCCTCCTCGGGGGTGCGATGGAAATCGACGATGGCCGACCCGAACGGCAGATCAGCAGTGTCCAGGCGCCGCCAGCTCCCCATCTCGGCATCGGAGACCCAGGCCGCCGGCCGACCCACCGAGTACCCACCGGCCAGCCAGTTCGCGCCGATGCGCGTGACCGTGAACAGCCGCGAGGAGGATTCCTCCTCCCGGAAGGCGCTCACCTCGCTCCAGGAGCGGCCGTCGGTAGACTGGAGGACCAGCGGCTCCGACATGGGGGAGAAGTGCCGGGAGGACCCGAGCCATCCCCAGGCGACGATCCGGGGCCTGTCGGCGAACACCCCCTCCAGGCCCGAGGGCCTGCCGATCTCGAGGGGAACCCGGGACCAGCTCTCCTCGCCGTCACGCATCCAGACCGTCGCCTGCCGGCCGGACCCGTCGGGATCCTGGGCTCCCACCGCCACCGCTCCGGCCCGGTAGGAGGTAACGGCGGTGAAGGAGCCTGGCTCCGCATCCCCGTCCAGCATCCACTCCCACGACTCCCCCGGCCAGTACTTCCAGACTTGAGGCCCTTCCCCCACCGCCACATAGGAGCCGTCACCCAACCGGGCCACCTGGGTGAGTGAACCGGACCCGGGGAGGTCGGTGGCGACCCACTCGTCCTCGGGAAGCGCCACATCGGGCACACCCGTCACGGTGGGGGCAGAACTCTCGTCGGGGCGGCCGGGGAGCAGGGCGAGAGCGAGGACGACGCCGGTCCCCAGAATCACCATGCCCAGGGTGGGGAGACGGGGATGGGGAGGCTCCTCCCTCTCGACCTCATCCACGACCACGTTGCCCGCCATGACTGAAACGTAGCCATCGAGGAAGGATGTGCATCGGGCTAGGGGCCGGCCCGCCCCGCAGTTCCCCTCCGGGTGAGGGGGCCGTCAATCCAGCGTCCGGTAGTGGTAGGCGCATACCTCCCTGAAGCCGGCCCGCCCGTACAGGCGGCGCGCCCCGGCGTTGCCTGCCTCGACCTGCAGGTACAGGTTGGGCACCCCGGCCGTCACGGCCCAGCGGGCGAGCGACGCCAGCACCTCCCCGGCCGCCCCCTGCCTCCGGGCCGACGGGACGGTGGCCATTCCGAAGACTCCCGCCCAGTCCCCATCGGCCACCCCCCGGCCCACCGCCACGATGCGCCCGCCCCTTCGCACGCCCACATAGGCGCTGGACCGATCAACCGAACGCAGCATCCTCTCCAGGGCGGATCGGTCGCCACCATCGCCGTGCATGGAGTACCACACATCGAACCACGGCCGGGTGAGCTGGCCCTCGACGATCGGCTCCCACGCACTCACCGCCAGCCGCGAGGCCACTTCGTCGGAAGGAGCCATCTGCAGCGACATCAGGCCCGTCCGCCGGTAGCCGCGTCCCGCCAGCAGCGCATCGAGGTCGGCCGGGCACACCCCCGGGCTGATCTGGAAGCCGGGAGCGAAGCCGCGCTCGATGCAGAACCGCTCGGCGTCCTCCACATCCGACGCCAGATCCCCGGAGCCTCCGTGGGGAAGGACGCTCCTCGTCCACCATGGGCAGCCCGGGGCATGACGCAGCCACCATCCGTTGCGAACCTCGGCGTGGAGCGCCGGATGGGCCAGGGCCGTGCGCTCCTGCAGGGCTCGTACGGTCTCTGCGGGTGCCGTCATCGGCATGGGGTTGGGGACGGCCGGCGGGTCGGCGCCTCCGGGCGGTTGCGTCCGCTAGCCGAGGGCCTTGCCCAGCCGTTCCACTGCCTCGGCAACCTCATGCGGCTCCACCGTCAGCGGAGGTGCCAGACGGATGGCGTCGGGCCGTACCGCGTTGACCACCAGCTTGTGCTCCTCCAGTGCCCGCCGGCTGACCTCGCCCGCGATGTCGCCCCTGAGGCGGGCTGCCAGCAGCAGTCCTCGGCCGCGCACCTCCTCCACGCCGGAGAGGTCAGCCAGACCGGAGGCGAGCTGGCGGGACCGGTCCTGGCAGTTGGTCAGGAGCCGGCGGCTCTCGATCTCGTCGATCACCGCCAGGGCGGCGGCGCAGACCACCGGCCCGCCGCCGAAGGTGGTGGCGTGGTCTCCCGGGCGGAAGGCAGAGGCGACCGGCTCGGCCGCCATGCACGCGCCGACCGGCAGGCCGTTGGCCAGGGCCTTGGCGGTGGTGGCGATGTCGGGGGTGAAGCCGAGCTGCTGCCAGGAGAACCAGCTCCCGGTTCGCCCCATCCCGGCCTGTAC
>JBKHJQ010000282.1:0-4153 GCA_046538055.1 Actinomycetota bacterium | reverse complement strand
GGACGGCCCGCAGCCGGTACACCCCGGAGGGGTCGAAGGTGGCTCCTGCGAACCGTTGCCCGCCCGGGGCGTAGGACAGCTCGTCGGCATCCGCCGTGAGGGCGCCGAATGAGGCGAACCAGCCCGTGTCCACGGGCCGGTGGGGAGCGTCCGGGGGAACGTGGAGGAAGCAGGCCCCCTCCCCGGCCATGGCGTACTTGTAGCCGCCCGCCAGGTAGAGGGCCCGCTCCGCGATGGGGCCCAGGTCCGTGGGGAGCGCCATGAAGCCGTGGTAGCCGTCCACCACCACAATGGTGGATGTCGGGAACCCGGCCACCACAGCGGCCAGATCCGGTGTGACATAGGAGGAATCGAAGTGGACGTGGCTGAAGTAGACGAGGTCGTGGTCCCCGAGGGCGTCCCGGAACCGGGACGGGAACGATTCGTAGGGCTCCGCGGGAACCCGGGTCGCCTCCGCCTCGCCCGCCTCCTCCCAGCGCCGGAGCTGGCGGGCGAAGGAATGGAACTCTGCGTCGGTGGTGAGGACCCGGAACGGCCGGGGCAGGCTGGACGCGATGCGCATCACGAACTCGTGGGTGTTGGGGGCGAACACCAGCGTGTCGGGGTCGGGGAGCCCCAGCACGGAGGCGACTGCCCGGCGGGCGGCGGGAAAGACCTCTCCGAAGACGTGATCCCACTTGTCGTCCATCAGGGCGGCGGCGTCCTCCCATGCCCGGGCATGGGCCCGGTAGGTCACATCCGGCCAGGGATGGTGGGAGTGGGCGGCGGCGTGGAGGCGGCCGGGGCGGGCCGACAGGAACCGGCTGAAGTGCTCCTTCAAGGCTGGTACCGGAAGCGCATCTGGCTCACGACGTTGGCGGGCAGCTCGGGACGGGCGGCGCGGGGCACCAGGAACGTGGGCAGGAGCAGCAGGTCGGGGAAGGCGCGGGTCCGCTCCGCCAGCTTGAGGAGGTACTTGGCGCCGGCCGAGCCCCCG
The DNA here is from genome assembly GCA_046538055.1 of Actinomycetota bacterium. Classification (GTDB taxonomy): domain Bacteria; phylum Actinomycetota; class Acidimicrobiia; order Spongiisociales; family ZC4RG35; genus ZC4RG17. Next base: position 3,177 of record JBKHJQ010000282.1, on the reverse strand, counting down.
GTGCCCACCTTGGCCCCGATCATCCGCTGCACCATCAGGGCGTGGCGGTACCGCCACATGGCGAACCCCTCGTCCACATCGATGAGCGACTCCAGCAGGCGGTACGGCTCCTGGAGGGCAGGTTCGTCCCGGTAGAGGGATATGAAGAGCGCCCCCTGGAAGGCCCGGTGGGAGAAGCGGCGGAGCCCGGCCTCCCTCAGGTCGTGGTGGCGCTCGGGGTCGAAGGCCGCCTCGAACTGGTCGATCGTCTTGTCGAACGACCTGAGCTGCTCGGCCCTCTCGTCGTCGCCCAGGTTGGGGTTGGACTCGATCACCTTGCGGTCCTCGGCCAGCATGGACCTGACCGCCCGGGCGTAGTCGTCCCAGAACCCGTACTCATCCAGGAAGGGTGTCCGGGCCAGCCATCGCTCCACCGCCCCGTGCAAGGAGGGACCTTCCTCGGACTGCTCCACCTGGCGGCGGTGCGCATCGGAGAGGCGGTGGGTGTAAGGGGCGCCCTCGAACAGCAGGCGGTCCTGGGGGCGGACCCCCATGCGGTTCTCGATGAGGCGGAACTGGACCGACTGGAACCCGGAGGCGGGTACCAGGTAGTCGCGGAAGTCGAGGAAGTCGATGGGCGTCATGGTCTCCAGCACCTCGATCTGCTCGCTCAGGAGCCGCTGGATGGCGGAGATCCGTCCCAGCCGGGACACGACCCGGCCGGTGTCGTGCTCGTCCAGGACGTCGCCCGAGAAAGCCAGCAGGATGTCGTCCAGCTCCCAGAGGATCTGCTTGAACCACAGCTCGTAGGCCTGGTGGACGATCACGAACAGCATCTCGTCGTGGACCGTCTTCCCCCTCCGGGAGCTCTCCAGCTCCTGGGCCGAAAGGAGGCGGTCGAGCTGGAGGTAGTCGTGGTAGTAGAGGCCTCGCTCCATGTCTCCCAGCCTAGGAATCCTCGCCGCCTTCAGGGCGGGTGAGGCGGCGATGGCGATCGGCATGCGCCATGCGGCGCAGGGCCAGGATCACGGGCTCGTAGAGGATCGTCCCCAGCACCGCGTACGTCAGGGAGTCGGCGTCGGCGGGTTGCCAGTGGGCGGGGATCTCCATCTCCGCCAGCTCCTGGGCGATGCGGGCGTAGCGCTCCAGCCCGTCGAGGGTGAAGGCGTCGCCCCAGTGCTCCTCCAGTGCGGTCAGGGCCGCGGCCAGGTCCCGGTAGCTCCCCGAAGCCGGGTCGACCACCCACCCCATCCGGTCGGCCAGCGATGCCACCATGCTGGCGGCTGAGGCAGTGGGAGTGCGGTCCTGGCGGGCCAGCGATCCCAGGGCGAGGGCCACATGCTCGCCCCGGGCCGCGGCGGCCGGCTCGTCCAGGGCAGAGAGCACCTCGCCGATGGTGGCGACCGGCAGGTGGGCCACCTCCCGCAGCGTCCGTATGAGGGCCAGTCGGCCGGCGTGGTGGGAGGAGTAGGTGGCCCGGTTGGATCCCGTGGGCTCCCCCCGGGGGAGAAGACCCTCGCGGATGTAGAACTTGATGGTGGGGATGGAGACCCCGGTTCTCTCGCTCAGCTCGGAAATGCGCACGAACCCTCTTGACGCCGGATGTGCGGATAGTGATACTATCCGCTGATTAGATAGTGTAACTATCCACTGGAGGTGGATCATGTCCAACCAGTCCCGTCGCCTGGCCGGAGTGCTGCTGGTGGTGTTCCCCACAGTCGTGCTCGGTGGGGTGAGCCTGCTGGGAATGCTGGTCAACGATCCCGCCTATCAGGCCAATCCCCTCCGCCAGGACCTGTGGAGGGCAGGCCATGCCCATGCCGGCGTCCTGCTGGTGCTGTCGCTCGTCGTCCTCCGATACGTGGACGAGGCCCGTCTGGGCTCCGGCTGGAGGCACGTGGCCCGCAGCGGTGTGCCGGCGGCAGCCATCCTCGTCCCGGCCGCCTTCTTCCTGTCGGTGCTCTCTCCCGACGCCACCGAGCCCAACGCCCTTATCTGGCTGGCGCCGGTGGGGGCGGTGCTGGTGGTGGCGGCCCTCCTCACGCTGGGCATCGGCCTCCTCCGGGCCCGCTGACCGTTTTCGCGGTGACCACTTGAACCAGCCGGCCCACAGGCCGCGATCGGTGCGCCAAAACGGGATCGGCTACCTTGGGGGCGATGCCGGAAGTCGACCTGCCGGAGCAGTTGAACATCGACGAGTTGTTCCTGGGCGAGCGGGTGGCCAACGGGGAAGGCGACCGGGAGGCCGTCCGCCTCGACACCGGCTCCCTCACCTACGGGGACGTGGACGATCTGGCCCGCCGCTACGGGGTGGCCCTGCGGTCTCTGGGTGTGCTTCCCGAGCAGCGGGTCCTGTTGGCCCTGCCCGACGGCGCCGACTACGTGGGAGCCCTGTTCGGGATCCTGCGGGTGGGGGCGGTGGCGGTGATGGTGAATCCCGCCGTGGGGGTGGACGACCTTCGATCCATGGTCGAGCGGTCCCGGGCTCCGGTGGCGGTGGTGGGAGGCGAGACCGCGGCGGCCATGGAGGAGGCCCGGTCCCGGGCCGGATGGGATACACGGCTGCTGGTGGCGGGAGGGGAGGCGGCCGGCCATCCCTCCCTGGGCGATCTGGACACCTCCGGGGACTGCCCCCGGTTTCCCACCCACCGAGACGACCCGGCCATCTGGCTTTTCTCCGGGGGCACCACCGGCCGGCCCAAGGCCGTCCCCCAGACCCACCGCTCGTTCGCCAACACGACGGCTCTCTACACCTCCGCCGTGGGCTACCGCCCTGACGACGTGACCATGGCGGTTCCCAAGCTCTTCTTCGGCTACGCCACCGGCGCCAACCTGTTCTTCCCCTTCTCCGTGGGAGCCACCTGCGTGCTCTTCGGGGAGCGGCCCACTCCCGACGTGCTGTACGGGAAGATCGAGCGGCACCGGCCCAGCATCCTCGTTCACGTTCCCTCTGCCATCAACCAGATGCTCTCCCATCCCCGTGCCCGGGAGGCCGACCTGTCCTGCCTGCGGTTCGTCACCTCCGCCGGGGAGGCCCTGCCGGAGTCCCTCTACCACACCTGGAAGGAGCGCTTCGGGGTGGAGATCCTGGACGGGCTGGGCACCGCCGAGATGTGGCACATCTTCGTCACGAACCTGCCCGGAGAGGTCCGGCCCGGGACCCTGGGGCGGGAGGTTCCCGGCTTCGACGTGCGGGTC
>JBKHJQ010000281.1:0-4163 GCA_046538055.1 Actinomycetota bacterium | reverse complement strand
ATCAGCACCCTGCCCGAGTCAAGGGTCTGGAGGGCGACGACGCCGTCGTAGCGATCCGGATCGGGTGGGGAGTTGCCGAAGCGGTCGGCATGAGCGATGCACGCACCTTCCGAGGCCACGAAATAGGAGACGGCGGCGTCGGTGATGTCGCCTCCTTCCCCGCCTCCCGATCCGGTGAGGGCCCGATGCAAGAAGGCAGCCATCTGGGCACGGGTCACGTGGTCGTCCGGACAGAACAGGGTGTTGTCGGGCGGGTCGCAGCCCCGGGTGATGTCGGCCGACGCCAGAGCCGCCACATCCGCGTAGAAGTTGTGGCCCACCGTGTCGTAGAAGAAGATGGTGCCCAGTCCCAGATCCAGCGCCCGGTTCAGGAAGGCCGCCATCTGACCGCGGGTGACCGGCTCGTCGGGGCAGAACAGGGAGTTGTCGGGCGGGTTGCAGCCGCGGGTGATGCCGGCGGCCGCCAGGGCGCCGATGTCGGCTTCGAACGTGTGCCCCTAGGTGTCGGAGAAGTCGCCGGCTGCGGCCGGGAGATCCAGTGCCCGGGTGAGGAACGCCGCCATCTGCCCCCGGGTCACCGCCTCGTCCGGGCAGAAGCGGGTGTTGTCGGGCGGGTTGCAGCCCCGGGTGATCCCCGACTCGGCCAGCCACGTGATGTCGTCGTGGAAGGTGTCCCCGGAGGGGACGTCCTCGAACAGGTCGGAAGCTGTGGCCGGGCCGGCCAGCACCCCCACCGCGGCGACAGCCACCAGCACCGAGAGCCAACTCGCTCGAACCGTCACGTCGTCCCCCACACTCGACTACTCGTAGCTCAACCCTAGCGATGGACGCTGCCCGGGCGAGGGCCGAGGTGGGGTTACGACCTGCTTGAAGACTGACGAGCTGTCTGCCGGCCCCCGGCCCACATCAGCGTCTACTCATCCGCCGCGCCCGCCGGGGGCGCCCGTCTCAACCGAAGGTGCGGCCCGGCAGGTTGGGGAAGACCGTGTTGGCCAGCCCGCCGTCGACGACGAGCTCCGTACCGGTCACGTAGGCCGATTCGTCCGACAGCAGGTAGAGGATCCCCGCCGCCACGTCGGAGGTCTCCCCGACTCTTCCCAGCGGGGTGGCTTCGCTCCGCACCCGGCGGATCTCGGGGTCCTGGAGGTAGGCGGTCAGGGGCGTGAGGATATGGCCGGGACAGACCGAGTTGACACGGATCCCGTGGGGGGCCCACTCGACCGCCATCTGACGGGACAGCATCACGACCCCCGCCTTCACCGTGCTGTAGGCGCCGGTGCCGTCGTAGGGGGTGAGCCCGGCCAGCGACGCCACGTTGACTATCGATCCCCCCTCCCCCTGGTCGATGAGCCGGCGGCCCACCGCCTGGCTCATCAGGAACGTCCCGGTCAGCCCGATGTCCACCACCTGCTGCCAGCTGTCCAGCGGCAGATCCGCCAGCGCCCCGGGGGCGTGCTGGAGGGCGCAGTTCACCAGGTGGTCCACCCGCCCGAACCGCTCCACGGCGGCGGAGACGACGTCCCGGCAGGCGGCCCGGTCTCGCACGTCGAGGGGATGGACGAGGGCGTCGTCGCCCAGCTCGGAGCCGAGCTCCTCGGCAAGCTCCCGGTTGACGTCGCCCACCACCACCCGGCCGCCTTCGGAGACGACCCTCCGGACGGTGGCGGCTCCGATTCCCCGGGCGCCGCCCGCCACGACACATACCCGGCCGGCGAAGCGCTCCGTCTGTGTGGTGTCCGTCATGGTTGCTCCTCCCGGGGCGGGCTCATCGAATCGGCGACCGGCTCCCGGGAGACGAGGAGGCGCCCGTCGGGTCCCCGGGTGAGGAGGGTGACCGCCCGCCAGCCTGCCTCGTCGGTGTGGGGGAAGTCGAGGCGGAAATGCGCGCCCCGGCTCTCCTCCCGGTCCAGCGCCACCGTCGCCACCAGCCTGCCCAGCAGGGCCAGGTTCCGCACCGACAGGGCGCTCTCCAGTTCCTGTCCCCGCGCCCGCGGGGAGGCGGCGGCCTCGGACCCCAGGCGCATCCTCGGCAGGTCGTCTTCCTCGATGCGCTCGAACTCGGAGAGGGCGTCCGCCAGCCCCGGCCCGTCCCGCAGCGGGCCCAGCTGGTCGTGGGCCACCATCCGGCAGTGGAGGCGGACCTCTGACTGGGGGACCCCGTCGCTGCGTCCCAGCAGGTCGGCGATCCAGGCGGATTCCTCCGGGGGGATGGCCAGGTCGGCGGCCTGCACCGGCGGGGAGCCCTCTTTGGCCTCGGTCGACGCCGCCCGCCCGGCCCGCCGACCGAACACCAGGGCCGAGGAGATGGCGGAGCCGCCGATCCGGTTGCCGCCGTGTATCCCTCCCGCCGTCTCCCCGGCGGCCCACAGGCCGGGCACGGGGGTGTGGCCACGCGTGTCGATCTTCAGTCCTCCCAGCCAGGTGTGACTGCCGGGGGCCACCTCCAGGGGGGTCTGGGTGATGTCCACTCCCCGCGACAGGCAGATCTTGTGGACGTGGGGGATCTGCTCCATGATCACGTCCAGGGGGACCCCGGTGGCGTCCATGAAGATTCCCCCGGTCTTGCCGGCCCGGCCGGAGTGGATCTCCTTCGCCATGGCCAGGATCACCTCGCTGCGGGTGCTCTTCTCGGCCGTCTCGGGGAAGTAGCGCCGCAGGAACGGCTCGCCCTCCTGGTTGCGGAACACGGCCCCGGCGTTGATGAACCCGGTGGGATGGGGAGCGAAGCCGAACAGCTCCTCGGGGGAGCAGCACATGGCCTGGAAGTCGATCATCTCCAGACCGACGAGGGGGGCGCCGGCCCGGAACCCGAGGACGTATCCGTCGCCGGTCACCTGGGGCGGGTTGTCGTTCACGTAGTAGAGGCCGCTGCCGCCGCCGGTGCAGAGGATCACCTCCCGGGCGGCGTACACCACCAGCCTCCCCCGGGAGTAGTCCACCCCCCAGGCGCCGACGACGCGCCCGTCGACCGAGAGCAGGTCCATGACGGCGGTCTGGGAGTGCTGGCCGATCCGGGAGTCGGAGCGGAGGCGACGGGAGAGGACCTTGGTGATCCGGTTCCCGGTCTGGTCGTGGTAGTGGACGGCCCGGGGATGGGAGTGGTTGGGGAACATCTTCAGGTCCAGCTCCCCGTCCTCGTTGCGCACGAATCCGGCGCCCCATTCCTCCAGGTCCCGCACGACGTCGACGATGTCATGCACCCACACCCTGGTCAGCTCGGGGTCGATCAGCTCCCCGCCGTGCTCGAGGATGTCCGCCAGGTGCTTCTCGGGGCTGTCGCCGTCGCCCAGGGCAGCCGCGAATCCTCCCCGGGCCACCGTCACCGCCCCGTTGGTGGCCCGCGCCTTGGTGACCTGGATCACCTCCACTCCGGCGTCGGCCGCCTCGAAGGCGGCCATCGTCCCGGCGGCTCCTCCCCCCACGATCAGCACGTCGGTGTCGTGACGGTCGATCGGCAGGTCCATCATCGGGGCACCTCCGCGGCCCGGCCGGCCTCCGCCATCTCCAGGAAGGCGTCGGCGCAGGCGTCGGCGAACTCGGGATCGTTGATGTGCAGGTCCAGCTCGACCGGCTCCCCGTTCTCGAGACGGGCCCGGAGCACCTCGACGAACCTCTCGTCGGCGTGGGGCTGGTGCCACGAACCGACGGGGTTGCCCTCCAGGTCGGAGGTCTGGCGGCCGGTGTGCTCGCTGAAGCCCCGGCGGGGGATGAGGACCGCCGTCGGCCCGCGGGCACCGTTGAGGCGGTCGGCCACCAGGGCGGCCAGCGTCTCGTACTCCTCGGCGCTGGTGCGCATCAGGAGGTTCTGGAGGTTGTAGCGGTAGAACTCCCGGCCCCAGAACCGCTCCGGGACCTGTCCCACCCAGAAGTTGGCGTGGTCGAGGGCGCCGGGCACGACCACCTGGGGGATGCCTCTGGCTCCCGCCCCACACAGGCGCTCCTCCCCGGCGCTGTAGACGCCCCCCACCACCAGGTCGGTCAGCTCGTGGGTGGTGATATCGACGACACCGGCCAGCTCGCCCGCCCGGGCCAGCCGCTCCAGCGCCCTTCCGCCCGGGCCGGAGGCGTGGAAGAGGATGACCTCGTACCCGGCCTCCTCCAGGCGCTCGGTCACCCGGGTGACGCATCCGGCGGTGCCCCCGAACGACGACACCCCCACGAGG
>JBKHJQ010000280.1:0-4174 GCA_046538055.1 Actinomycetota bacterium | reverse complement strand
CCGCCTGCTGCGTCGATGAGGAGTAGCCCTCCGGGCAGGCTCCGCCGGCGGTGTCTCCGGCCGCCAATCCCAGCATGGTTCCCGCTCCCTCCCCGGCCGGTAAGGAGAAGCGGGCTCCGCCCTCTTGAGTCATCGCTCGCCAGGGTACATTCGTGATGTCTCCCCTCAAGGGTCGCAAGGCCTAGCCTCATCCCCTCAGGAGGGACATGGCCCGGCTCATGCTCGTCGCCAATCCGGCGGCTTCACAGTTCACCGGCGGGGACCATCGCCAGATCCTCCGCCTCCTGACACGCCGCCACATGGTGGAGGCGGTCTGGCCCAAGTCGGCTATCGACGCCCGCGCCATCGCCTCCGATGCCGTCACAGCCGGTTTCGACGGGGTGGTGGCCATGGGCGGGGATGGCATCGTCCACCAGGTGGCGCAATCGCTGGTGGGAACGGACGTATATCTGGCGATCCTCCCGGCCGGGACCACCAACGTCCTCGCCCGCCAGATGGGTCTTCCCTCCCGGGCGACCAAGGCGGCCCGCCTCCTGACCGGCGACGTGGCCCTGTCTCGCTGGCCGGTGGTGGAGGTAGAGGCGATGACCGCTTCGGGAGATCTGGTGGTCCATCATGCTCTCTTCGCCGTGGGTGTGGGCCTGGACGCAGACGTGGTGGCCGCGGCGGAGAGCGAGCCGTACCGCAAGTACCGATTCGGCGGCATCCATTACGCCCGCACGGCCATCCGGATGCTCTGGAGTGACATCCGGCGGCGGGCGCCGTCGCTGGAGGTCCGCTCCGGCGACCGCATGATCCGGGCGGTGGGGGCGATGGTCCAGTTCCGGGAAGCGTTCACGTACTTCGGCCGGTGGCCACTTCGCTTCGCTTCCGATGCACCCGGAGAGATGACGGTGCTGAGCATCGAGCGGCTGCCCATGCGCCGCCTCCCCGGCCTCCTCCGCCGGATAGCGGCAGGTTCGATCGATCGGACGCCCGGACTCTACGTATGGCGGGGGATAGGGTCCCTCTCGGTGACTGCGGATCCGCCCGCCCGGGTGGAGACGGACGGCGAGGTGATCGGCACAGTCACCTCGGCGCACTTCGCGTACCGGCCGGAGGCTCTCTGGGTCGTCGGACCGCAGGCCGATTAGGCCTCCAGGCGCCGCTCCAGGTCCGCCAGCGCCAGGTTGAGCTCGGTAGCGGCAGCAGTGGCAGCCGACCGCCGCCGTAGAACCACCCGCAGCGCCCTGCCCAGTTGGGCGTCCAGCGCCCGGGCGATCGGCTCCACCAGCTCCGCCCGTTGAGCCTCCCGGGCCCGCACCGCCGCCCGGGTCCGATATCGGGAGGACCAGACGCCGGCACCCACCCACGCGCCGGCACCCAGCACGGCGATCAGGAACGGGCCGAGCAGGTCGCCGCCCACCCTCAGTCGATCCACGCCCCAGACCAGCCCGGCCAGGGCAGCGACTGCGAAGAGCCAGCGCGCCACCGGGATCCATCCGGGGGCAGGCGGGGCCCCAGGACGGCGGAAGGCACCGGAGGACTCCACCGCCACGTCCACCGCTTCGGCCACGGCAGCCGGCCCCAACTCGTCGCGTACGGCCTGAGCTCCCTCCTCCCCTGCCTCCTCGGCCACGTCCTCCACGAACGTACCCAGCAGCGCTTCACACCGGCGCCTGTCGCCCTCGGCCAGCAGGCGGGCGGCCTCGTAGCGGACCTCCTCCCATCGCGGCCCGAATCCGGATCCACCCTCCAGGCCCGATTCCTCCAGCAACCGGCGCGCCGACTCGGAAAGGTCGGTGGCGAGCTTGCGATACACAACCCTCTTGGCATCCAGTGTCCGCTCCAGGTTCTCGATCATGTCGTCCACGCCCACCGGCGGGCCGAGATCCGGATCGGCCGCTACGGCGAGAATGACCGGATCCGGGATCCCGTCCTCCCGGAGGCTGTGACGCAGGTCATCTTCCATGTCGCGGAGAGTTCCCCCATCGAGGCGGTCGATCTGGTTGAGGACGAACACGAACTGTTCCCGGTAGGGGGCGAGGGGACGGAGATACCTCTCATGCAGCGCCCGATCCTGATACTTCTCCGGGTCGATCACCCACAGGACGAGGTCGACCCTGGGAAGCAGCGCCTCCACTCTGTGCCGGTGGTCCACCACCACCGAGTCCGTGTCGGGAAGGTCCAGCAGGGCCAGCCAGGGATGGAGGTCCTGGCCCACCCTCTCTTCGACACCCAGGTCGTCCAGCAGGCGAACCAGACCGGGCTCGGGATCGGCCGGGATCCAGGCCATCGGCTCGCCGGTGGTGGGCCGCAGCCCTCCCGATTCGGTCACGATCTCCCCTGCCAGGGCGTTGATGAGGCTCGACTTGCCGGAGCCGGTTCCTCCCGCCACGGCGGCCACCAGCGTGTCCCCCATATAGCCGGCCCGGTCGCGCACCGAGCGGACCCTCTCGGCCGTCGTTCGGAGGAGGTCGGGATCGACTACACCATGAGCGGCAGCCAGCACCCGGTCGAAGGCCTCCAGGGATACCCGCAGATCAGCCTGCATGGAACGACTCCGATTCGGTCTCCACCCGTCCGGCGGCTTCCCGAATGGCGCCGGACACCTCGGGGGGATCGGTGGCGGCTGCCAGGACCCGTCTGTAGCGGTCCGCCTCGGCATCGAAGATCTCACCGATGGAGGTGAGGAGCAGGTCGCGAGCCGACCCGGAGAGCGAGCGCGCCGCCGCCCGTCCCAGCAGATGCTCGAGGACTCCCTGCTGGGCTGCCGCCGCCCCCGCCGCCACTCCCATCTCGGCACCACTCAATCCGCCCGTTGCCGCGAACATCGCCAGGATCGTCGCCACAGCCGCCGCGTTCACTCCTGTGGATGCCACCCGGGCGACCCGGAATCGTCCCGGGGCCTCCTCTTCCACCATGCGGGTGAGCGCGGCCATCCAACGATCCACGGTGGCTTCGATCGATCCCCTCGTCTCCTCGCCCATCCTCCGCAGGTCGGGGGTCACCAGTGCCCGGGCTGCCTCGTCCACCTCCCAGGCGGTGACCACGGCCCGGGCGGCCCGATCCAGCCGAGTCTCCACCGCCAGGCTCAGCTCCCGGCGAGCCTCTCTGTCGATCTGGTCTACGACGGTGTCGGGCCGGCCGGCGACCCGATCCACCACATTGCGAAGCCACGTCGCCGAGCCTCGTACCCAGCGGGCCACGTCCCCGGTGCCGACCCGCTCGCTCCATCGCTCTACCACCTCGGTGCGGACGAGCGCACCCCTATCCAGCTCGGCGGTCAGCTCCTCCATGGCGCCGGCGTAGGTGCCCCGCACCACCTCCTCCAGGCGGAGCCGCTCGTCGTCCTGTGCCTCCACGTCGGCCGCCACCCGCTCCGCCTCCCCCACCGCATAGGAGGTGGCCCGGGCCGTCACTCCCGCCAGGACCTGGCGGCGGGAGGCGGCCATGGCCCGAAGAGTGTCGGCCAGATGCGAGATCGACCGGGGCGGCAGCGCACCTTCCTCTCCCCTGACTCTCTGCTCCTGGATGGTGTGCACATCCCCCGGCTCCAGTCCCCGCCGCCGCAGCAGCGCCCGATAATCGGAGACCGCCCCCGAGGCACGGCGGCTGAGTCGATTGAGGACGTACACGAGGACGCTGCCCCTCCGGTCCACCTCTTCGAGTACTCCCCACGGCACAGCATCGGCGTAGCGCTGGGCCGAGGTCAGGAACACCACCACGTCGGCGTGACGGAGGATCTGGGCGGTGATGCGGCGGTGGTCGGCCACGTACGAGTCGATGTCGGGGGTGTCCACCAGGGTCAGGTCCTCCAGGAGGGGATGCTCGTCACCCACCACCCGACAGGGAACGGATCCGATCTCCCGGTACCGCTCCGTCTCCAACGTGTGGCACCACACCACCGGCTGGCGGGTGGTGGGGCGCAGGGGCCCGGGGCGGGAGACGTCGGCTCCCGCCAGCGAGTTCACCAGAGTCGACTTGCCGGATCCGGTGGGCCCGGCCACCGCTACCAACAGCGGCGCGTCCAGGTCGCCCAGGCGGGGGATCAGGTACGACCGCAGGACCTGACCGAGCTGGTCGCGCCGGAGGCGGCGCTCATCCTGATGGACCGACGCCAAGCCATAGCCGATCCGGGATACCTCGTCGGCCAGCCGATCGAGGTCGGCCCGCAGCCGCGCAGCTCGAGCAA
>JBKHJQ010000279.1:0-4183 GCA_046538055.1 Actinomycetota bacterium | reverse complement strand
GGCCTCTGCCGGCACTGGCTCATCGTCGGCCGTGAAGATCATGACCCCGTCCTTGGTGAGGGCAACGGTGTGCTCCCAGTGAGCGGAGAGTGACCCGTCGGCGGTGCGAACCGTCCAGCCGTCCGCATCTACGGTCGTCTGGCGTTCCCCCAGATTGAACATGGGCTCGATGCATAGGGCCATGCCGGTACGGAGCTTCATCCCCTTGCCGGGCTCACCTACGTTGGGGACCTGGGGCTCTTCGTGCATCTGGCGCCCGATCCCATGCCCCAGATACTCCTCCACCACCCCGTAGCCATGCCGGGCGCCCACCTCGGAGATGGCGGCGCCGATGTCTCCCAGCCGGGCTCCGGGTTTCACCGCCCGTATCCCGGCCCACATCCCCTCCTCGGTGGCTTCGATGAGGGCACGCGCCTCCGCGGAGACCTCCCCGATGGGCATGGTGAAGGCGGCATCACCGTGGAACCCCTGGTATATCGCTCCGGCGTCCACCGACAGGATGTCTCCCTCCCTCAGCACATAGTCGGTGGGGATGCCGTGCACGATGACGTCGTTGGGCGAGAGGCACAGGGTGGCGGGATAGGTTCCGTGGTAGTTGAGGAACGAGGACTGGCAGTCTCTCTCTGCCAGAACCCGACGGGAGATCTCCTCCAGCTCCAGGAGGGAGGTCCCGGGAACCGCCGCCTCCCGGACGGCCCGGTGGACGGCGGCCACGCAGGCGCCGGCAACCGCCATCTTCTCGAACTCGCGACGGGACTTGATGGTGATCATGAGGAACTCGCTCAGTCTACCGGCCCGTCCCGTCCAAGCCAGAAGCCGCCCCCCGTGGACTGCTCAGTCCGGCATCGGCGGCGGGCTCAACTCGGCGAGGGCGGCTCCCAGGAACCGGTAGGTCCACTCCTCGGCGAACTTGCGGTTGTCGCAGAAGACGATGGGAACGTCCGGGTAGCGGACCTGCAGCCGGGCCACCAGCTCCGGCAGCCAGCCCGGCTCGACGTGTTCGACCTTGAACAGGGAGGTGTAGCGATCCTCCACCACCACCGCGGCAGCGGGGAGGGTCGACAGCTCGGACATGACGAAGGTCAGCTTCCCCGAGACCAGGTCGGCCTGGAAGTTCTCGGGTGTCTTCCTCTCCACGCTGGCAATCACCTCGTCATCGGCGACAACCGCGTAGTCACCGGGGGAAGGGCCCGACGCTCGGTGGTTACGGGACGGTCGGCAAAACGGTAGGGATACCGCTCCCGGGAATCGACCTGGACAGTCCAGTCGGTCAGGCCGGCAGCCCGCCGCTTGGGGATACGGGAGCCAGGGCGGGCCTTGCGCGCCACCTTGGCCGTCTGCCAGAAGATCATCTCTCGTCCCCGGCTCTCCACGAACACGAACTGGCTCCGGTAGTTGGAGCCCCGGTCGAGGATCAGGTCTATGGCCGGTCCCCGGCGGCGGCATACTTTCACCGGCACCTCCTCGAGGATCTCGGCATCTTGGGGCCAGCCCTCGGCGGGGTGGCAGTAGGCCCGGTTGGCCCGGGGCCACGACTCCCGGGCCTTCAAGACGAGTCCACCTTCGATGGGAAGCCTCACCAGATAGGGAAGGCTGGAGCTCTCATCCGGATTGCGGGCGACGACGAACAGGTCCACGTGGCAAGTGTGGCACACACCGAGACGGACCGATCTTCCCGTTTTCGCGCATCATCTGCGGCCGACGATGCTCGAAAATGGTCAGGGGCGGATGGCTGACAGGACGCGCTCGGTGATCTCGTCCATGTCGCCCATACCGTCCACCTCCACCACGATCCCGCGCCGGCGGTAGAGGTCGATGAGGGGAGCGGTCTGCTCCTGGTAGATCTTGAAACGGTTGCGAATCGCTTCCTCGGTGTCATCGGAGCGACCCCGCGCCAGGATCCGCTGGGTGAGCTCGTCTTCGTCCACCTGGAACAGGACCACCCGATCGAGGCCATCCTCGCCGAGCAACTCGTCGAGCGCCTCCACCTGGGCCAGGGTGCGGGGAAACCCGTCCAGGATGAAGCCCTCCCGGGCGTCCTCCTCTTCCAGTCGCTCCTCGAGCATCTCCACCGTGATGGAGTCGGGGACGTAGTCCCCGGCATCCATGATCTCCTTGACCCGCTTGCCTATCTCGGTGCCCTCCCCGACATGGTGGCGGAACATGTCCCCTGTCGAGATGTGGGCGATACCCAGACGGTCGGCGATGCGCTCGGCCTGTGTGCCCTTTCCAGCTCCGGGCGGGCCAATGAAGAGAAGCTTCATGCGCGGTGCTCCCCGCTCAAGTGAGGATTCCCTCGTAGTTGCGCATGGTGAGCTGGGACTCGATCTGTTTCATGGTCTCCAGGGCCACGCCCACCACGATCAGGATCGACACGCCGGAGAAGGCCACCGGGATGTTCCAGATGATGCCGGCGATGACCGGCAGGACCGAGATGACACCCAGGAACACGGACCCGGGGAGCGTGATCCGGTTGAGGATGTGGGCGAGGTGCTGCTCCGTCTGGCGACCGGGTCGCACACCCGGCACGAACCCGCCGTTGCGCTGGATCATCTCCGCCTGCTTGGTGGGATCGAACTGGATGGCCGTGTAGAAGTAGGTGAAGAAGATGATCAGGGCGAACAGCAGGATCACATACCACCAGGAGGGCTGGCCGGTGGCGGACCCTCCCAGGTTGTCGTTGATCCATCGGTAGACCGTCTGGACCCAGACCGCATCCGAGGGGATGGCGGTGATGATCATGGCGGGGAACAGCAGCACCGAGGTGGCGAAGATCACGGGGATGACGCCGGCAGTGTTCACCTTGAGCGGGATGTAGGTGGACTGGCCCCCCATCACCCGCCGGCCCCGCACCCGCTTGGCGAACTGGATGGGGATCCGGCGCTGGCCCTGGTCCACATAGATGATCGCCGCGATCATGGCCAGGAAGACCGCCACCATGATCACGAAGCGAACCGGAAGCCCCAGGGCGACGGTGTTGCCCCACATCTGGCCGAAGATGAACGGGAACTGGCTGATGATGCTGACGAAGATCAACAGCGACATCCCGTTGCCCACTCCCCGCTGGGTGATCAGCTCGCCCAGCCACATCACGAAGGCGGTGCCGGCGGTCATGGTTATGACGATCAGCGACACCCGTCCGAAGGTGTAGTCGCCGACCAGGTTGATGCCGCCGGTGAAGGTGCCGTTGTAGAACAGGTAGGTGAACGCCGTCGACTGGATCAGGGCCAGGATCACCGTCATATAGCGGGTCCACTGCGTGATGACCTTCCGGCCCGCCTCACCCTCGTCCTGGAGCGCCTGCAGCTTGGGGATGACCACCGTCAGGAGCTGCATGATGATGGCGGCGGTGATGTAGGGCATGATGCCGAGGGCGAAGACCGAGAACTGCTCGAGCGCGCCGCCCGAGAACAGGTTGAGAAGCCCGTAGATACCACCGGCCTGCTGCTGCGCCTGGAAGAACTGGACCGCCTCGAAGTCGATGCCGGGAACCGGGACGGTGGCGCCGAAGCGGTACACCGCGAACATCAACAGCGTGAAGAGGATCTTGCGCCGGAGATCCGGCACCTTGAACATATTGCGATAGATGCTGAGCATGTGGTTAGCGCTCTTCTCGTCTTCGGGTACTACGTGGTAGGTAGTACGTAGCAGGTCCTTGCAACCTAGTACCTATCACCTATTACGTAGTACCGGCGTCATCGATCACTTCCACCTGGCCTCCGGCAGCGACGATGCTCTCGCGCGCTTTGGCGGAGAAGGCGTGGGCCTTGACGGTCAGAGCGCGATCGATGTCGCCCTCGCCCAGAACCTTCAGGCGTCCCCGGTGACGGATCAGACCGTGCTCACGCAGGACCTCGGGAGTGATCTCGGTGCCGGCGTCAAACTGGTTCAGAGTCACGAGGTTGACGATCGCGAAGACCTCCTTGGAGGGGTTCTTGAACCCCGGCAGCTTGGGAAGCCTCATCGTCAGCGGAGTCTGGCCGCCTTCGAAGCCGGGACGCAGCGAGTTGCGCGCCTTCAGGCCCTTGGTGCCGCGGCCGGCGGTCTTGCCGCGCCGGCCCGCTTCACCTCGTCCCACCCGGATCCCGGGCTTCTTGGAGCCGGGAGGGGGCTTGAGGTGGTGGAGCTTGAGTTGTTCGTTCTGCTCTTCAGCCATTGGGATTCTCCTCGACCTCCACCAGGT
>JBKHJQ010000278.1:0-4210 GCA_046538055.1 Actinomycetota bacterium | reverse complement strand
GCCGGTGGGAGCCGGAGCCGGCATCGTCCCGATCGTGCTCACCGGGAACCGGCTCATCTCCGATCTCCTCCGGAGAGGGGGCGTTGCCGTTGACGGCGGAGGGAGGTGGTGCAGCCTCGTCCGGCGGGGAGGCCACGAAACCGGCGAAGTCGGATCGGCTGTCGGGCACGAAACGGACCGAGTCGCCCTCTGCCTCGATGTCGTAGCCGTCGTCGGTGTCGACGAAGCCGACCTCTCCCTTGGGCCACGCCCCGACCTCGTCCTGGCCCACGATCAGGCTCACCGACCCGTCCGCGAACCGCACGTGAGCGGCTATCGATTCGTCGCCCACCCGGAGCTGGCCCGTGAAGATACGGCTGGTGGCGGAACTGGTGGAAGTCACAACGGATGTGATCGTCACCGCTCCGGCCGATCTTGAATGATTGACCCCGATTCGCAGCATCCTCCCTCTCGCTACCCTGCGTGGCCATGAGCGCTCCAGAACTCGACCGGCTCCGCCGTGTTCCCCTCTTCGCCGACCTGGACGAGGAGGGCCTCCGCAGCCTGGCAGACATCGCCACTGAGTTCGACGCCGCCCACGGCCATGTGCTGATGTACAAGGGGCAGGCAGGCTCGGGCATGTTCATCATCGAGGAGGGATCCGTGCGGGTGGAGATCCCATCGGGAGACCCGGTGGCCCTGGGACCGGGGGAGTTCGTAGGGGAGCTATCCGTGCTGGCCGACGCTCCCCGCATGGCCCGGGTGTGCGTGGAGGAGCCGCTGCGGGCCCTGGCCATCTCTCGCAACGACCTGAACGCCTTGCTGGAGCGGGAGCCGAGCATAGCCGTGGCGATGCTGCGGAGCCTGGCCCGGCGGTTCGCCGGGGTGGAGGTGGGCGGATCCGCCTAGGAGGCCGGGGCGGCTTCCCTGCTTCCCATCCCGACCGGGTCCGGCCGCAAGCCCGTCCCTCGCCTTGGTTACGCTGACGGGGTGGCCGCCAATCGCACCCAGGTCCTGGCGATGGTTCTGGCGGGCGGGGAGGGCAAGCGCCTCCTTCCCCTCACCCGCGACCGTGCCAAGCCGGCCGTTCCCTTCGGGGGGCAGTACCGCCTGATCGACTTCGCGCTGTCCAACCTGGTCAACGGCGGGTACCGCCGCATCGTCGTGCTCACCCAGTACAAGAGCCACAGCCTGAATGTGCACCTGGCCCGAACCTGGCGGATGTCGACGCTGCTGGGCAACTACGTCACTTCGGTGCCGGCCCAGATGAGGGTGGGGCAGCGCTGGTTCCTGGGTTCTGCCGATGCCATCTACCAGAACCTCAACATCGTGGCCGACGAGCAGCCGGATTACATATTCGTGTTCGGGGCCGACCACATCTACCGGATGGATCCCTCCCAGATGCTCCAGGCCCACATCGAGAGCGGCGCCGGGGCGACGGTGGCAGCCATCCGCGTCCCCCGGGCGGAGGCGTCCTCCTTCGGGGTGATAGAGCTGGAGACTCGCTCTGCCAGGGTGGCCCGGTTCTGGGAGAAGCCGCTCGACCCGCCCCCCACCCCCGACGACCCGCAGGCGTCGCTCGCCTCTATGGGCAACTACGTGTTCACCACCGAGGCGCTGCTCGAGATACTGGAAGAGGACGCCCACGACGATGGCTCACGCCACGACGTGGGCGGGGATCTCCTCCCCAAGCTGGTTCAGAAGGGGATGGCCAACTGCTACGACTTCGACCTCAACGAGGTGCCGGGCATCGAGGAGCAGGAACGAGGCTACTGGAGGGATGTGGGGACCCTCGACTCCTATTTCGAGGCGCACATGGACCTGGTGTCGGCCGTCCCCACCTTCAGTCTCTACAACGACGACTGGCCCATCTACACCTCGGTGCGAACCAGCCCGCCCGCCAAGTTCGTGGCGGTGGCCGGTCACGCAGCCGGGCACGTGGCCGATTCGATCGTTTCCAACGGCGTGATCGTCTCGGGAGCGCATGTGACCCGCACCGTCGCCTCCCCCGGGGTCCGCATCGAGGCAGGAGCGGTCATCGACGGAGCGATCCTCCTGGATGACGTGAGGGTGGGCGAGGGAGCGGTCCTGAGGAACGTGATAGTCGACAAGAACGTGGAGATCCCGCCCGGAGCCGAGATAGGAGGGGACCCGGAGAGAGACGCCTCCCACTTCACCCTGTCCGATGGCGGGGTGGTCGCCATCCCCAAGGGGCAGCCGCTGGACTGACGCGGCCGCGGCAGCGACCCCCGGCGGCGACCGATCTCTACGACGGGCCTCTGCCCCGGGGGACCAGGACCCTTACCGTCCAGGGGGCGACGTCCATCCGTCCGTCGGCCGGGTCGGCAATCGCCTCGTCGGCGGAGTCGAATGCCACACCCCAGGTGCCGGGAGGGAGGTGGGCGACGGAGGCGTCGCCCCCGGGGTTGGCGACGACCAGGAGGCGGCGGTCCCCCTCCGCCATCTCCACCACACAGGCAGGCGAATCGGGAACGAGGCGGGCGGTCCCGCTCCGCAGAGGGGGGTGGAGCCGGCGCAGGGCGGTGAGGCGGGCCACGGTGCCTGCCAGGACGGGGTCGTCCCAGATGTACCAGCTGACCTCGTCCAGGGTGTAGGCGTTGTTGTTGCCTCCGTGAGAGCAGCCCAGTTCGTCACCACCCGTCAGCATGGGGACTCCCGCCGCCAGAAGGGTGGTGGAGAGGAGGGCAGCCGCCCGGCGGCGCCTCACCTCCAGCACGTCGGGGTCCTCGCTCGGCCCTTCCTCCCCCGAGTTCCACGACCTGTTGTCGTCGTGGCCGTCCCGGTTCCCCTCCCCGTTGTCATGGTTGTGCTTGTGGTCGTAGGCGACGAGGTCGGCCAGAGTGAACCCGTCGTGGGAGGTGACAAGGTTGACGGACGCTTCCGGGGCGTTGTGGCCGAAGACGTCAAGGGAGCCGCCCATCCGGAGGGCGAATGCCGCCCCCTCCCCCCGGCCACGCCAGAAGTCGCGCACGTCGTCGCGGAACAGGCCGTTCCACTCCCTCCACCGGCCGCCGAAATGGCCCAGCCGGTAGCCGCGGGGGCCGAGATCCCAGGGCTCGGCGATCATCTTGCGGTCCGACAGGACCGGGTCGTCGGTGATCCAGGAGAGATGGTCGGGATCGAAGTCCTCGGCTCCTCGTCCCAATGTCGCCGCCAGATCGAAACGGAACCCGTCCACGCCCAGGCCTTCCGCCCACCAGCGCAGGGCCAGCCGGATCGTGTCCCGTACCCGGAGGTCGTGGGTGGCCAAGGTGTTGCCGGTCCCGGTCCAGTCCACATAGCCGCCCCCGGGGCTGATCCGGTACCACCCCGGATTGTGCAGACCCTTGAACGACAGGATGGGCCCGGTGAGGTCGCCCTCGGCGGTGTGGTTGAACACCACGTCGACGATCACCTCCAGTCCGGCGGCGTGGTAGAGGTCAACCATCTGGGCGAACTCGGCCACCTGGCGGCCGTCGTCCCCGCTGGCGTACCCGCCGTGGGGAGCGAACCAGGCCAAGGTGGAGTACCCCCACCGGTTGCGCAGGCCCCGGGCCTGGAGGAACGGCTCGGTGACGTGATGGGCCACGGGCATGAGCTCCACACTGGTGATCCCCATCCCCAGGAGATGCTCTATCACCGGGGGGGAGGCCGCTCCCAGGTAGGTCCCGCGGAGGGTCGGGTCCACGTCGGGGTGGAGCATCGTCAGGTTCCGGATGTGGGTCTCGTAGATGACAGTGTCCGGCCAGGGGACGGCCGGGCCGGGCCGGGGCGGGTCGGGAGCCTCCACCAGCACGCTGCGGGGTACCCAGGGAGCGGAGTCGCCTCCCGAGCGGTCGTGGTGGACGGTGGGGTGATCGACGAACTCCCCGCTAAGGGCCCGGGCGTAGGGATCCACGAGCAGGAGGCCGGGGTCGTGCCACAGGCCCCTGGCCGGATCCCAGGGGCCGTGGGTGCGAAGACCGTAGTGCTGCCCGGGCCCGGCGGGGATGTGGCCCCGGTGGTATCCGGCGTCGTCGCGTCGCAGGGAATGGCGATCCTCGCCCTCGGGGGAGAAGAGGCAGACCTCGACCCTCTCGGCGCTGGGGGCGCAGAAGACCGCCTCCGCTCCGGAGGGCGTGGCATGGAGTCCCGGCACCCGATCAGCGTAGGCTCTGGTGTATGGCCGCCATAGCCGCCAGCGGGGTCACGGTGCGGCAGAGGGATGTGCCGGTGCTGACCCGGGTGGACC